>NZ_FORX01000005.1:0-54509 GCF_900114115.1 Desulfomicrobium apsheronum
GTAACGATTGGAGACCATGAGGCCAATAGACGGGGCTTTCGAGGCGAACGTAAACGGCAGCGCCACAAGAGCGGGAATTGCGGCGGATTCGCCGCCAGAAGATGGTCGGGACTTTGTTATCCAGTATCGGAACGTGCTCAAAGCCAAACCATTTTCGCGGCAGTATCGGGTCTTACCGAGGCCACTCTCCCGCCATTGCTGGACATGCGCCATCCAGCGAGCCGCGCGATTCTGTGCAAACTGAGTTTTCATGAAGACCTCCTTGAATTGGAGGCCCATTATCTCACATGAAAAATTTATGGATAGATGCGGACCTGTGAGCGCTTACGCAGATCATGGACAACTCATTAGCAAATGCGATGTTCACATCGCGAAAACTATTTTCTGTCAGCTTGGACATTTCCGCCGTACGGGCGTTGGTGGCAAGAAGATCACCTCGCACAAAAATCTTATACAATGCCGCAGCCATGAAGTTGGCAGCCCGGGTCATGCCTCCTATGATCCTGTCGTTTTCAACCAGTTCATGTACAACCCGGCCCGGCAGAACCCTCTCCGGACAATAGGCAATCTGGACATCTGCCGCCTCCCCGGCCTGCTGGGGAAAAGTCAAATCCGGGCGGGATTTAGCCAGCCACTCGGCCAATTTCTCCGTAGTCCCTACGGGCGATGTTGATTCCAGAATGACCAGATTGTCCTTTCTAAGGACCGGAGCAATGGCCTCGGCAGCGGCCTGGATATAGCTCAGGTCAGGCTTGTACCCATCCGTGAACGGGGTTGGTACAGCGATGAGAAAGGCGTCAGCCGGTTCAGGCATTGTGGTCGCCCGCAGATAGCCGGACGTCACGGCGGCCTGGACCAGCATGTCCAAATCCGGCTCCACGATGTGGATTTTACCCCGATTGATGGTATCCACAGCGTGTTGATTAATATCAACACCGATGACTTTCTTCTTGCGCGAGGCAAAAAGAGTCGCAGTGGGCAAACCAATATAGCCGAGCCCGATCATAGATATTGTATTGAACATGGTTATTTTCTTAGGTTAAAGATTAAAAAAGAGAGACCATTTGCCACGGAAAAAATCAAACATTGTGACAACATTTTTTGAACCAAAATTTCCGGAATCACTTAAAATTTTGAAGATCTACTAAGCGATACTCAAACGGGACTCGTTTAAGAGGTGCTCACAAATCTCCCTGCCGAATCGTGGAATTGCGAGAGGAGGGGCATTGTGGACCTCTGAAAATTATGATGAGCAACAGAACCTAAATCATTTAGTAGGCGCTCTCGAATGCGCCCCGCTGCCAAACCGTCCCCATAAGGGTTGTGGGCGCGGGACATGGTCTCGTAAGCAGCGGGATCGTCGAGCAGACGGTTAGCTTCATAAACGATCTTGTCCCGGTCGGTACCAACGAGTTTAACTGTACATGCGTCCACGGCTTCGGGACGTTCAGTTGTATCACGCATGACCAACACGGGTTTACCCAGGGATGGAGCCTCCTCCTGCACGCCACCGGAATCGGTGACAATAAGCGAACTACGATCCATCAGGTAAACGAATGGCAGATAGTCAAGTGGTTCAAGCAGGATGACATCCGGAACATCCACAAGGATGCGGCGTACAGGCTCCTGTACATTCGGGTTTAAATGCACTGGGTAGACCACCTGCACATCGCCGCGCGCGGCGATGTCGGCCAATGCATGACAAATGTTGTCAAACCCCAAGCCGAAATTCTCGCGACGGTGGCCAGTAACCAGGATAAGACGCTTGTCAGGATCAATAAAATCAAAACGTGCCTCCATTACACTGCGAAGACCTGCATCATCACGCAACTGACGCACCACTTCCAACAAGGCATCGATGACGGTGTTGCCAGTGACGTGGATGGCTGATTCAGGCACGTTTTCCTGCAATAAATTCAATCGGGCACTGGGCGTAGGGGCAAAATGGAGATCGCCAAGCGACCCAGTAATACGGCGATTCATCTCTTCCGGCCAGGGGGCATATTTATTGAACGTTCGCAAGCCTGCTTCGACATGCCCAACCCTCACCTTCGCGTAGTAAGCCGAGAGACTGGCGGCAAGAGTGGTCGTTGTGTCGCCATGAACCAGAATCATGTCCGGCCGCCACTCCTGATACACCTTACGCATGCCGGTCAAGACGTTGCATGTGATATCGGAAAGATCCTGGCCGGGTTTCATCAGATTGAGATCGAAATCCGGCTGAATGTTGAATAATTCCAAAACTTGGTCGAGCATCTGGCGGTGCTGGGCGGTGACACAGACCCTGGCATCGAAAGTCGGATCTTGCGCTAACGCTTTGACCACGGGGGCCATCTTGATGGCTTCGGGTCGGGTGCCGAATACAGTCAACACCTTGAGTACTGCTGTCTTTTCTATATCACTCATGATGCTTTCTCGTTGAACGATGAATTTGAAGAAAATTTGCCCACCGAGGACATTTCCAAATATTTAGAAAGCATTTCGACATGATGGAGATTCCTCCGAGTTAAGAATATGAAGGTTGGTGTGGCATTGGCTGAATCAATGACGAAATAACCAAAAGCCTTAAGGAGCGCATTGATCTCCTGAAACATGGATAGAGTGAAGCATTCAACGGCAATCACTGGCAAGCTTTTCGCTATAACTCTTCTTGCCCCACGCAACGCGTCGAGTTCCATCCCTTCCAAGTCCAGTTTGATGATTGAGATGGCTTCCTCGAAATCAGCTAGTTCGACATCAAGGGTCGAGACTTGGACGTCAAACGGAGTAACGAAATAATCATCCCCGTCCTTCTGTTTCACAAGCGCCATGTCAGCTGTAAACGACCCAAAGTTGCCAGGTAGCGCCTGGAACAAAGAAATGTGTCCTACATGATCACCGAGGGCGACCTTGCGGACGTCGACTTTTTCGTCCAGACAGTTCAAACATATGTTTGTGATCAGAAAACTATGATTGAATGGCTGGGGTTCAAATGCAATCACAGGAGCACCGATAACTCCTGCAAAAAAAATTGTGTGATTTCCAATATTCGCCCCTCCGTCAACGATCACCTTCCCAGGCTGATGCAACCTAGCGAGAAGGTTGAGAAAAAGCGATTCGTAGAACTGACTCTTCTCGGCCATCTTTGCTGGAATGTAGTCGCCCGAAAAGTGCGTGAAAAAGAATGTATTGCTTCTATGCTCGACGGAAACCCAAGTTAGTTCAGGGAACGTTTCTGTGTCGTTAATCTTATCTAACCTCTTTTTAACATTCTCCAGTGATCTAGCGCGATCACCTTCACGCTCGGAAAAAAACATATCTATGGAAATCGGGGGAGGGGAGTATAGTTGTCCGACACTAAATGGAATCCGCGAATTGCGTTTAAACTTAGTATCGAGCGATTCGTCGGAATTCTCTGGGAATTTTAATCCAAGCTTCGAAAATTGTTCACTAGCGCGAGCCCGCATCATTAGACGAGTGTCTGCGCTGGGTGTACCGACGACGAGGGCTTTTTCAAAATGCTGCAGGGCCCGTTGTGGCTGGTTGCCAACAGCGGCGGCGCAACCAAGGCTGTTGTGCACGCCAGATATGAGAATTCTACTGAGGAGTTTTCTACCCACGCCCCAGTCTTGTGCGAGGCGGATGTATTGTCTGGCTTCGGCGTCATAGCCGGTTTGCAGGCGGCTAGCGGCGGCCAGCAGAGCAAGCTTAGCGCGATCGGGATGATGCTGTATTGCTTCACGCGACAACTTGCACAGACTCTGCCAATCGCCGAACTGCCATTGAATGCGGACGCGTTCGAGAAGGTTTTCGTCATAAGGAACGACAGTTGTCTCCAGTGCGGCAACCTCGTCTCCTCTTGACTGCCGAACAAGGGCATCTTCTTGATCAGTCGAAGACTTCGCAGTCATAGGCCCTGCTCCCGCAAAAGAATCTCCTTCAACAAATCAAGCTGCGCCTCTGCCCGTGCCATCTCTTCGCGAATCATCTCCTGACGGGTCGCCAGTTCAGATTCCGCAGCCTCGCTTTCTTGAGCTTTGTGTTGCAACTCTTCTAACTGTCTGGCTCTGTCCTGTGCCAACTGCGACAGTTCGTCTCGCTGCCTTGTCAATTCTTCAATTGACTTTTTCAGGGCCAATCGATCTTTCTCAAATTTTCCCTCAGCCTGACGCAGAGCGTCGATCTCCGCCTGCCGCTGCGCAACTTCCTTGAACAATTGATCCTGCTGCCCGGTTAGCACCGCCCCATCCCGTTCACGTTGAGCCAAGGCCTGCTGCAGCGACTCAATCTCTGCCTGACGAGTAACGAGCAGATTAGCTGAGTCTTCCTGCCGGGAAGCCATCTCTTTCATGTCATGCTCAAGGTTGGCCAGAGTCTGACGCAGGGTCTCGATCTCAGCCTCCCGGTCGGCGGACAGCTTGGCGGATTCTTCCATCTTTGCGCTCAGTTCCGCCTTTTCCTGATGTACCCTGTCCAATTCCTGGCGCAGGGAGTCGATCTTTGCCTGCCGTTCAGCGGATAGCCTGCAAGATTCTTCCAGCTGCGTGGCCAACCCGACTTTCTCCTCCTCAAAACTTTCCAAGGTCTGACGCAGAGCTTCGATCTCCTCCTGCCTAACAGCGGCCAGATTGGTCGACTCTTCATTCTGCCCAACCAGGATCAATTTCTCCTGCTCAAGTTGAGTCCGAGTCTGATTCAAAATTTTGATCTCTGCCTGACGTTCTGAAAGCAACAGGGAAGATTCTATACGCTGCCGGGAAATAGCCAGCTTTTCCTGTTCAATCTTCGAACATGCCAGCTTGTGCGATTCGATCTCCGCGTTTCGCTCCGCAAGCAATCTGGCCGTGGTTTCCTGCTGCACAGACAACTCCGACTTTTCCTGCTCCAAACACGCATGGGCCTTTTCAAGTTCCTGGACTTTCAAAAAATGGCATTCCAACTCTTCCTGTACCTGATGCAACTGCATCAGAAGCAACTCGTTCTCTCCTTCTCGTTCTGCCGCCAGTTTCGAGCTGTCTTCCCTGGCTTGGCCGAGTTCCTGAACCCGACGCTCCGTCTCCTCCAGGCGCCCTGCCACCAAAGACTTTTCCTGCTCAAGCTGCGCCTGCGCCTGCTGCAACGACGTTATCTCCGCCTCTCGCTCCGCCACCAGCCGGGCGTGCTGATCGCAGTCGCGGCGCAGCGTCTGCATCTGACTTTCCATTGCCTGGCGTCGCGACTCGAAGCCGGTCTTTTGCTTGGCTTCACGCAGGCGCGCGCTTTTGGCTTCGTAGCGCACCTGATCGCGCTGACGTGCTTCGGAATCGCTGAAAGGCGTGTCCTGGGGAAGGAGGGAAAGGCACGCGTCGGCCTCGGCCATCTCCCCCGCGTCATGCAAGCGAAAAGCCAGCCACTTCAGGCGGAAAGACTTCGGCTCCTCTTCATAGGCACTACGCGCGGAGAGGGCCGCATCCGTGAAAAGGCCGTTTTTCATCTGCTGGCGTGCCAGCGCCGTATACGCCTTGGCCCGCATCTCCGGCGCAGGCTCCGCTGCAAGCAATTGCTTCACGGACTCCAAGCCGCCCTTCTGAAATACCTCAATGACCTTGTCGAAATTTTTGCCGCCCAACGCAGCCGGGGGCTGCTGCGCCTTGGACGCCCTCCAGATCCCCATCAGCTTGCCCGGCAAGCCCACCAAACTCCCGGAAGGCGAGACGCTCTGAATAAGGATATCCCCGAGACGGGCATTGAGGGCATTTTTCGCTTCGATCTCGCGCAGCCGCGTCTGGGTCTCGACCAGGGCGGTCAGCCGGGAAACCTCGGCCTGCACGGCTGGCAAATCATCATCCACCCAGCCGCCAGCCGATGACACCCCGGACCAAGAGCTTCCTCCTCCCCTCTCAAGATCCTGGCATTTCAAAAAATATCTCTCAAGCTCCTCCTGTACTTGATGGAGCTGCAGGAACAACAGCTCGTTTTCCTCTTCCATAACTCTCAGGCGCGCTTGGGCTTCAGTCTCTGCCGGTTGAGACGTTATAATCTGATTGTCGGTCATACTTCGTTGTTCCTTATTTCGAACATCAAATTCAAGCTTCGTGATATGGTTGATATCAAATCAACAAAAAAAGCCTTGACGACAAAAAACATCTTGATGGCCTCAGAAGGGGGGCCTAATATGGCAAAAATTTCCATCATTTTCCTTAATCCACGTGGTCGAGTACAATACTCTCCAGCAGCTTCAGGATACCTGACAGCAACAAGGCAAAGAGCAGGGTAACAACAGTATTGTACACTCGCTCCGGCTCCATGGGATACTCGGGCATGGTTGGAGCCTGCAGAACCGAAACTTTTTCAAGCATCCTCGTTGCATCCATGTGTCCTTTTTCAAGACCGACCAAGGCAGTCTTGTAGATATCCCCCGTGAAGGTCACCTCCATTTCCAAACGCTGAAACTCCTCCACGGTGAAGTTCAGCGTCTTTCCGGACGGCGCGGCCAGTTTGGCTTTTTCCTGGTCGATCTGGCTGTTTACAGCTGCGAGTGACTGCTTGAGCATCTTGATGTTGGGATGATCACGGTCCAAAGTAGTGGGCAGAGAGGCCAATTGCGTTTGAAGCTGCGTCCGCTTTCCTTCGAGTTGGGCAACGATCTCATTTATGCTTTCCGCAGTCGTCTGAGGAGAAGCCAATCCCTTTTTATTCTGAAACGCGAGCAGATGCTGGCTTGCCTGCTGAAAACGCTGCTGCGCCAAGTGCACCTGCTTGGTCAAAAAAGCCACTTGTACTTCGGCCAGTTCGTGCCCGAGCTGGTTCATGTAGCGCTCCCCTTCCTGCACAAGCGAACCGCTTATGCTCTGGGCCGTCTTGGGATCGTAGGCCTGCACCCGAATTCGCAGGACCCCTGAAAAGTCGTCATACTCAACGCTTACCCGCGACAGGTAATGACGGTGGAACCATTCCATGGAGGCATCTTGGAACCACATCCGTGAAACAAGGTCTTGTCGCTTGTCGCTGTAGTGCGAGCGCAAATCCAATTCGGCATCGAGCTTCTTGAGCATATCGACCGAGAGCAGGTATTCCCGAAGCAAAAGCTGGTCGGAGCGATTGACGCCGGCGATGCCGGTGATAAGCGAAGATATATCGAATGATGAAGCGCTCACTGAGTCTGTTTTGCGAATAATGACATTTGCTTCCGAAACATATCTGTCTGAAGCTACAAAGATCCAATACGCAGTAGCCAAAACAGACATGATAAAAACAAATATAATCGCATACCGAAAAAATTTCATATTAAAAAGCACCCACTTTTATTACGCATTTTACATGGCATAATCAAAATTATTAAAATCATATATAATTCACTTTTCAGTACTTTCCCTGTAAGCATTCAAAGCATCATCAATTTGATCGAACCAATAAGCTTTCCCGTCAGTAATCCAAATTCCTGCCTGACAAAACTGCTTCAGTGTGGATTCATTGTGCGCAACCATTATCAAGCCAGCTCGACCAGCCATATCCTTGAACGCAGCGGCCGCTTTTTTGCGAAATGCGGCATCCCCGGCGGCCGTGACCTCGTCCGAGATGTACACATCGAAATCGAAAGCCAGGGACAAGGCAAACTGAAGCCGGGATTTCATGCCTGAGGAATAGGTTTTGATAGGTTCGTCAAAGGCGCTGCCCAGTTCGGAAAACTCCTGAACAAAAGCGATCCGGTCCGACAGGTCTTCCTGGTGGCCATGAACCCGGCAGACGAACTTGGCGTTCTGTCGACCGGAAAGGGTAGCCTCCAACCCGCCCTGCCCCATGGGCCAGGAAACCCGGCAATGTCGCAGGACTTTCCCTTTGCTTGGATGATCGACCCCGCCAATAAGACGCAGCAGCGTGGACTTACCCGCGCCGTTCACTCCGATAAGCCCGACGTTGGTCTTGGCCGGAATCGTTAAGGTAATACCCGTTAAAACCCATTTGCCCATCCCATGATCGGTTTTATAGCGTTTGTGCACATCTTCAATAACGATCATCGCATCACCAATCGCAGCGCGTATCGTCGATACATCAACAATCCCAAGAAAATACTCACAACAGAAAATGCATAAAGATAGCTTAGGCTAACTCCAGGCACGACATGGTAAAGCGGCATGAAGCCCAATCGCACCGCTTCAATTCCATGCGCTATGGGATTGAGCATCAGATAATCGCGGTAGGGTAAGGGCACTGAAGAGATGGGCACGATGACACCCGAAATCAAATACAGAGGAAACATCAGGATCTTGAATATATGCTCCAGTTCCGGGATCAACTCTATGAGCACCGAAGTCACAAGGCCGTACCCCATTCCGATCAGCCACAAACCAGCAACCGCAGACATGGCCAAAAGAGGATCGCCCGGGATCACATCGTGACCCAAAAAATACGCGATGACCAAAATTATTGCCGATATCAGGGCTATGACAAAAGCTTCAAGCCCGCCCCGAACAATGGCCGCATCGAAAGGTTTGACCTGCCGGTAGACGAAAAGCGGTTTATTGCAATCAGCGGAAAACATGACCTGAATGGCGGTGCGCCGGAACAGGAAGAACGCCAGCATGCCGACCATAGTCCACACGGCAATATCGACCCCGCCAATAGATCTTGCACGAAGTGCTCTCCACACCAGCGCGATGAACCCAATGTGCGTCACAGGCTCGATCAGCAGCCAGAACCAGGCGCCACGTTCCCTGAAAAGACGATCCAGCGCCTCGCGCAGAAAAATCGCGCGCCAGACGGAGATGGTTATGGACAATGAACTGCGCATTGCTCGTATCCGCTATTGCAACATTCTGTTGACGTTCAGACTCGGCACGGCCACTGACACAACAAGCCGCAGGAACTTCTCGAACTCGGCTGCCGGAGAGTTGGCTACGTAGATCACGTCACGGTTCTGGACCGGAAAATTCTGGGTCACGAAAAAAGACGCCGGATCGCGCAGGTCGATCTGGTAGACCACCGGGACAGTGCCGTCCGTGGAGTTTGCCGCGGGTTCGTTCAGATCAAGCAGCTTCTGGTCCTCGAAACGAAAAATGAAGACACCGCGTGCGTCCGCACGGTTGTCGTTCAGGCCGCCCGAACGGGCCAGGGCCTGCGCCAGTGAAATGCCCTGGGCCTCGAAGGGGATCTCCTCGTTCTTGCCGGTCGCGCCCAGAACCGAGAAACTCTGCGGCTGAAACAGGGCCGTGACGACATCGCCGGGCTTGAGCGCGATGTTCTGTCTGGGGTCGCGAATGACCGCATCAAGCGGCATGGTCGCCGTCACATTTTCCCTGGAAAGCTGAACAGCCATGCGGTTGACCGGCTGCGTGACGCCGCCCACTCCGGCCAGAGCATCGAGCAGACGCTCTCCTTTGGGTGTCAGGGGGATGAGCGCGCTCCGACTCACTTCGCCCACGACCGTCACGTTCGACGTATTGTTCTTGAGAACACGCACCAGCACCTGCGCCGCATTGGCCTTGCCCCGCAACCGTTTGACGATGTCCTCCTCAATCTCCTGGGTCGTGCGCCCCTTGACGGCAATCCGTCCGGCAAAAGGCATGGTGATCATTCCATCGTAATTGACCATCTGACCGGGAAGCGAAACGGCATGCGAGGTCATGGTCCCGGCCCCCGGATCGAAAATTCCGGCGCCGAAAAGCATTGCCGGAGGAGTCTCCCAGACCGAGACTTCAATAATGTCGCCTGGGCCTACGAGATAGTTGTTGGCTTCCGATGCGGGAAAGATCATGTCAAACCGGCCGAGCTTCTTGCCTTCGCCCAGCCTTCTCGCCAGGGCATCGGTGACATCCACAAGCTGGATGCCTTGGATGCGCGCGTTATCAGGACTGTTCTGCACCTGCTGCCGACTGGCGCCCGACGATGAAATCCAGCCGGGCATGGTCGCGCAACCAGTCATCATGAGCAGCACCATGCAGCACAACATGGTGCAGCCGCTGGAGTATTTTTTCGTTATCTTCATGTGCCGAATCCTTTCTAGATCAGTTTTTTGGCGGTCTCGCATGCGCGGCGGATGTCCTGCTCACTGTGCATTTCCGACAGGAAAAATCGAAGTCGCGCGGCCCTCTCCTCCACGGCAGGATAAATGACGGGCTGCACATTGATACCATGCTCGAACATCGTGCTGGAAAGCGTGACCGCTTTAAGCGAGCTGCCGGTAATGACCGGGATGACGGCAAAGCCCCGGGACGTGCCGGTATCCAGACCGGCTTTCTTCGCCAGTTCCAGAAACAGCCTGCCATTGGCCTGAAGGCGCGCCACGCGCTCAGGTTCCTTTTGCAGCACCCGCAAAGAGGCCAGGGATGCCGCGGCCAGTGGCGGCGAAATGCCGACGCTGTAAACGAAACCAGGCGCGGCATATTTGAGATGCTCGACCAGCGCGCGCTCACCGGCGATGTAGCCGCCGCATCCGGACAGAGTCTTGGAGAGGGTTCCCATCCAGATGTCCACGTCCTTTCCGGCCACGCCGAAGTGTTCGGCCGTACCCCGGCCGGTTGCTCCAACAACGCCCAGGGCATGCGCTTCATCGACCATCAGAAAACACTTGTGCCGACGCTTGATGTCGATGAGCGCGGGTAGATCGGGAATGTCGCCGTCCATGCTGTACAGCCCTTCGACCACGATCAGCACGCGCTCGAACCGGCCGCGGATATCGGCAAGAATGGCATCCAGGGCGGCAGTGTCGTTGTGCGGAAAGCTGCGCCGTGATGCCCCGGAAAGCCTGGCGCCTTCGAGGACGCTGTTGTGGATCAGACTGTCGTGAATGACGAGGTCCTTGGGTCCGAAAAGCGTGGCGATGGAGGAGACGTTGGTGGCATGACCGCTCACAAAGACGACACAATCCTCGACCTCGTAGAATTCGGCAAGAGCCTCTTCCAGTTCACGCTGGATGGGCCGCTCGCCCGCGACGAGGCGGCTGGCCGAAGCCGAGGTGCCGTAATGGCCAATGGCGGCCATGGCGGCCTGATTCACTTCCGGATGGCCGTTGAGCCCAAGGTAATTGTAGCAGGAAAAATTGAGATATTCCCGGTGCCCGATGACTGTGGTGGCGGTGGCAAGACCCTCATGCGTTCTGAAAAACGGGTTGTCGAAACCGAACGTCTTGGCCGTCGCCATGAGCACCTGCATTTCCTTGTAACCGGGATGGCTGTCAAAGCGGGTCAGGCGCTCCGGCACGCAGGCCAGGGCTCCCCTGTTTTTCAGCGTACCTCCGGTCGTCTCGGAACCGCTTTTCCGGCCCAGAATGCGATCGATGAGCTGTGCCTTGTTCATGCCGCTCATGACTCCATCCTGCCGTCTTCGCGGCCAAGCACCGTAGTGGCGTTGTGCGCCATGCGCTCCAGTTCTTCCTCGCTCATCTGCTCTCCGTGTTGCCGCACCAGGTCTTCCACCAGAGACGCGGCCGCGTCCTGCCGTGTTTCTTCCGCACCCTTGAGTCGCTCGACGATACGCTCGGCAACCTTGCCGGCCGAAGGGGACTCATTGAGGAGCATGACCGGAAACTGGACGCCAAAACGCTTTTCAAGCCCCAGGGCCAGTTCCACGGCCATGAGCGAATCCATGCCCAAATCATGCAGCGGACGGTCCGGATCAACGCGATCCACGCACAGGGAGAGAATGTGCGCCACCTCCTGCAAGACAAGACCGCGTACCATCCCGGTAAGTTCTTCAACTGTTTTTTCAGCCGCCAGAACCCGAAAATCGACAATGCCGTCATCATGAGAAATTTCCCGATGATTTCTGTTGAGTACGGCGAACCGGCTCCCCTCCGACGATGGCAACAACCGGCGCAATACGCCCCAATCCATGTTTGCCAGGACCTTGCCGTCATCGGCGGCCAGAGCCTCGCCCAAGCTCGCCAGTGCCTGTACGGCCGTAAGGGGCGCTCCGCCGAGTCGCTGGCTCAGGCTGTCCCGGACGGCCGTGTTGCGGGTCAGATACCCGGCATCCCCGATAGGTCCCCACCCTATGCACTGAGCGGGCAGATCCATTTGCCGCCGCAATTGCGCAAGGGCTTCCAGTCCGGCATTGGCCGCCACGTAGTTGGCCTGTCCTGGATTGCCGATGGTCGTCGTGATGGAGGAATAGAGCACGAAATGCTCAAGCGGCAGGCTGGCGGTCAGCGTATGCAGGTGCCACGCGCCGAGCAGTTTCGGCCGCAACACCGCAGCCATGCTGTCGGCGTCCAGGTTCGCAATCAGCCGGTCATCAAGAACCATGGCCGCATGCAGCACCCCCCTGATCGGCGGCAGCTTTTGACTTGCCTGTTCCAGAACCCGCGCCAGCGAATCGGCATCCGTAACGTCGCAAGCCAAGGCCAGCACGTTCACGCCCCGCGACGTCAGTTCCGCTACGGCGCCTTCCGCTCCGGGCGTATCAAGGCCCCGACGACTGACCAGCACGAGATTGCCCACACCTTGCGCAGCCAGCCAGCGCGCCGTCTCAAGGCCGAAGCCCGCCAGACCGCCGGTGACAAGCCAGGTGGAATCTTCCGCGAAACGCATGGCCCGAGGCGCGGCGGCTGGAAAAGAAACCTGCGGCCGCAGCCCGTCCAGCGAAACCACGATCTTGCCCATATGGCGGGCCTGCTGCATGCAGCGAAAGGCATCGACCACCCTCTCCGCCGGGTACACGTTGAACGGCAGGGGCGTCAGCACGCCGCGTTGGAACAGGTCCATGACCTCTTCCAGCAGACGGGCTGCAAGCTTCGGACGCCCGGTCAACAGCTGGTCGGCGTCAATGCCGAAATAGCTGATGTTGTCCTTGAAAGGGCGCAAACCGATGTGCGTATTTTCAAAAAAGTCACGCTTGCCCAACTCAAGAAAACGGCCAAAGGGCTTGAGCACGCGCAGATTGCGGCGGATGGCTTCGCCGGACAGCGAATTGAGTATCACATCCACGCCCTGGCCATCGGTGACGGCCAGGATGTCGTCGGCAAAGGTATTGCTCCGTGAATCAAAGACGTGGTCGGCACCGAGCAGCCGCACCAGATCGCGTTTCACGTCGCTGCCGGCGGTGGCGAAAATCTCGGCTCCAAGATGTCTGGCCAGTTGTATGGCGGACATGCCCACGCCTCCTGCGCCGCCATGGATGAGCACCCGTTCGCCGGGCTGTAGATCGGCCAGTTGCTTGAGGGCGTAGTAGGAAGTCAGAAAAACCGTAGGCACCGTGGCCGCCGCCTCGAAAGACCAGCCGTCCGGCATGGGCATGAGTGCGTGCGCAGGGGTGACCACGTGGCTGGAGAAGCAGGCAGGTCCAAAGCCCATGACTGCATCGCCGGGACGCAAATGGCTCACCTTCGCGCCGACGCGGGAAACAATCCCGGAAAATTCAAGCCCAAGACCGGCCCCTGCAAATCCTTTCTCCACCGCCTCATCGGGCAGCAGACCCATGAGATACATGACATCGCGGAAGTTGAGGCCGACGGCCCTGGAGCACACTTCCACATCATCCTCACGCAGCTCACGCTCGTGGTCGGGCAGCCAGAGCAGGTTGCGCAACTGACCGGGCACGAAAAAATCCAGCCGGAAACGCTCGGAATGTCCGGCTGCATCGACCTCGTCTTCCTCGATCAGAACCAGTTCATAGCGACCGGCAGCGGAGAGCACGACCTCGCTTGCACCGTCGGGAAAGAGCAATTCGTTTGCGATTCCTGCGCACCCTTCCGGTTTGGCGGCGTCGCCGCTCACGTCAATGAGCGTGGTGTCAAGCGACGGGATCTCGTTCATGACCACGCGCCCAAAACCCCACAGGGCCGCCTGCACGGGATTGTGCTCCCAGTCGGCGGGAAGACCGGACGCCAGCGCCCCGCCCCTGGTCACAAGCCACACCCTCGGCGGATGGCTGACCCGCGCCGCCAGTTCCTGCACATGCCCGAGCACGCCGGAAAGCACGTCCACAGCCTCTTCGGCAGTGCATCCCCAACCCACGAGAAAAACCACATGCCGCACATCCGGCAGCGCATCCTCGAACGGATGCTCGCTTACCGTGACGCGCTGTCCCCTTGCCTCCAGCTCTGCCTGCAATGTCCACGCAACCTCCTCGGAGGTACTGTCGGACAGCAGCAGCCATGCCTCGGAGGCGAGTTCGGACAACTCAGCCTCGACATGCGCGGGACACCGCGCCAGCAACAGATACGCACCTTCCGCCAGATGACCGGCGGCAGGCTCGGTGAAGCGGACCACGTCCTCGAAACCGTCGTCGCACAATGCCTGACGCCAGTCCTCGGGCGTGAGCAGCGAGGACAGAGGGGATGCATCGCTACCGGGAGCGCTTTCGTGCCACCAGTCATCGGCCAGTCCTGCCAGAAAATCGGCGCTCCAATCAGGATAGCGCTCGGCCAGCAACAGAACCCCGCCGGGCGCGAGCCGTCGACGCATATTCGCCAGCGCCGCATGCGGGTTGCGCGCCCGGTGCAGAACATGGCCGAGAATGACCACATCAAACCGCGGCGGCAGGGAGTCTTCGTCCTCAAGCTTCCACTCCGCGCAGTCCACGCCCATCAGGGTCACGGAATGCATGTCCCGATATTCGGCCTGCCGCCTTTCGAGCTGGCCGTCATCAGCCAAGGCCAGGACATATTCCAGTCTGTCTTCCGGAAGGATGCTGAAGCGCTCGCGCGTTAGTCCGTCAACCCCGGCCGAAATATCAAGCACGCGCAGACGGCGGCCCAAGGGCAAGGCGGACGCAATGCCGCGCAAAACGCCTCCAATGGCAATGCTTACACCGAGATAGGCCGGGTCCCCGTAATAGGAATCCGCCACGGGAGTGCGCTGCAGGGCCGTCAGAAAATCCCTTCCCGATTCCTCTACCGCCAACAACCGGGGCAAGCCAAGACCGATACGGCCCAAGAGCGCCAGCTGCGGCAGGCACAAGGGAAAATCACGCAGCAGATCACGCCAGATTTCCTGTGCGGCGGGCAGTTCCACGGCATCGTTCAGTTTCAGGCGGCCATCCTGATGCAGGAGCAGCCCCTCCCGGTGCAGCAATCCGCAAAGCCATCGCCCATAGGGGGAAGCACATTCGTCCAGCTTGGGCAGGTCAGGCGCGACAGCCTGCGCCAGGCTTTCAAACCCTTCGCGGGCCATGGCCAGAACAAGAGCTTCAAGCAGCGGCAAGGCTTCCTCGAACCAGGCCCGGCGCGAAGGCGCAAGGTCTTCCAGTGCGGCTTCGCACCACGCGGCCAGCTCCTGGGTTCGCGGCACGGGTATGGCAATGGAATCGGCAGGATGGGGGCACAGCCTGGGCTGCACTCTCCAGGACGTGATGCCGGATTTTTCACGCCTCACCAGCGGAGCGGCGCGGAACCGGCACTCACGCATACAGGCCATGACCTCCCCGGCGGCGTCCAGCAGATCAAAATCCGCCAGTACCGAACGAGCACCGCTGCGGCGCAGGTGCACGCGAAATCCCGACACTCGGCCAGGACGGCGCAGCAAAAGCCGTCCCGTCTTGATCGGCAACAGCGCCGCGCCCTCTTTGGCCTCTATCCTGTCCTGAAAAAAATCCAACAGCGACTGGACGCACACGTCCATCTGCGCGGGATGAACGGCATAGCCATCCACCGCTTCCGGAACATCGACCCGCAAAAAGCCCTCAAGCCGGTCGCCCTGCACGCAGACGTGGTCCAGCCCCTGGAAGGCCGGGCCATAATCAAGTCCGAGGACGGCTGCCATGCGGTAGTGGTCATCGCCACTGACCATGCGCCCCGATGAGGACAGGCCGGTCACGGATGCCGTCCACGCGCCGGGAACCGCCTCGATCACGCGACCGACCGCATGAAGCGTCCACGGATCGTCGCTCAGGCGTTGCCGACTGCGAATCTCAAAACCGCCGTCACGAGGGTCAAGGGTCAGGCGCAGGGCGCGGGCGTGCTCGCAGTCGAAAACCATGGGCGACAGGATATCCAGGTCTTCCAGCGCCAATTCCTCGCCACCGAGCCAGTGATGCGCGGCCGCAAGCCCCATCTCGATATAGGCGGTTCCGGGAAAAACCACCGCTCCGCCAACCTTGTGGTCGCCAAGCCACGGCAGCACGGTGGGATCAAGCACGTTTTCCCAAACCGTATCCTGTCCCGGCAGAGGCCAGCCCAGCAGGGGATGCACGCGGCGGCGCTCGATGGCCCTGAGACTTTCGCTTGTGGGCTGGTACCAGTAGCGTTCATGTTGCCACGGATAGTTGGGCAGACGGATTTCCTGTCCTGGACGGGGGAAGAACACGTCCCTGCCGGCGGAATCGGCAAGCAGATGGATGCGCAGAGCCGCCTCCATGATGCGATCCATGTCGTCGGCATTTTTTCGCATTGTCGGCAATACGCGTCCCCGAACGTTCAATGCCGCAAGCGTGTCTCGCAGATAGCGCTGCAGAATGGCGTGCGGTCCGATTTCTACGAAGATCCGGCAACCGGACTCCGCAAGTCCGGCCACGGCCGCTTCGAAATTCACGGTTTCGCGCACGTTGCGCCACCAATAGAGCGCGTCGAGAGCCGTGCCTTCCAGGGCACCTCCGACGACGCCCGAAACAAAGACGGCCTTGTCGCCTGAAGACGGGACGAGATCCGTCAGATTGTGCAGGAGGGAGTCCCTGACGCAGTCCATATGCCGACTGTGGAAGGCGTAATCGAGATCCAGGAGCTTGAAGTTCACGCTTCTGGATTTCAGTTGCCGTCCAAGGATCGTCATGTCCTCGGCGCTTCCGGCCAGAGTCACCATGTGCGGGCTGTTGACGGCGGCGATGGTCACGTCGAGCGTTCCACCCAACTCGGCCAAGGCTGCCTCGGCGGCAGATTTGGACATGGACGCGGCAGCCATCTTGCCCAGGCCGCGCGTGGCGCCCTGCGCCGTGCTGCGGCATACGATGACGCGGATGGCTTGCGCCAGCGTGAGCGCCCCGGCAGCCCACGCCGCGGCGACCTCGCCCACGCTGTGTCCGGCGACGGCAGCAGGCTTGACACCGAGATCTCGCAGCAAAACGGTGATGGCGACCTGAATGGCAAAAAGCAGCGGTTGCGCCACCTCGGTATCATCCAGCCGCGCGTCATCCTCCCCGGCCAACAGTTCCGCGCGAATCGAAAATCCCGCAAGCTGATGCACGGCGGCGTCGATTTCTCCCAGAACCTCGGCGAATCGGGGAGACTCCGACAGCAGAGCACGCGCCATTCCAAGCCATTGCGCACCGTTTCCGGAATAGACAAAGGCCACGGGGCCGCTCACCGGCAACTGGTCTTCAACGAAAATTTCGGCCGAGGATTCGCCAGCGGCGAATCGGGCCAATTCGGACGCGACCTGTTCCGGAGAATCCGCCGCAAGCGCCAGTCTTTTTTCCAGTCGTTCGCGCCCGTAGGCCACGGCATGGGCAGCATCATAATATCTGCCCGCAGGTGTCTCCCGCAAAAAGTGTGCATACCGTCCGGCCATATCGCGCAGGGCTGTGTCGGTGCGCGCGGACAGGAACAACGGGGGACAGGCATGCCCGGCCTCGGCGGACTCGCAAACATCATCACGACTGAATTCCTGCAGCAGGACATGAGCGTTGGTCCCGCCGAAACCGAAAGAATTTATGCCCGCGACCAGCGGCCTGCCGTTCTCCACGGTCAGCGGCCTGTTTCGGGTGACCACTTCGAGATTGAGATCGCCAAAATCAATGGCAGGATTGGGTGTATCGAGGTGCAAGGATGGCGGCAGAACGTGATGACGCAGAGCCAGCACGGTCTTGACCAGGCCCGCCATGCCCGAAGCCGGCTCCAGATGGCCGAGATTGGTCTTGACCGATCCTATCGGCAGAGGAAAAACGCGGGCACAACCATAGACCCGGCCTATGGCCGCAGCCTCCACGGGATCCCCGACAGCGGTTCCCGTGCCGTGAGCCTCGATGAAATCGATGTCGCCAGGCTCCAACGTACTCTGCGCCAGAACATCCTGCATGAGATCAACCTGACCCTCAATGCTTGGGATGGTCAGCCCCGATTTGCGCGCGCCATCGGAATTCACGCCGCTGCCAAGGATGACAGCCTTGATGGCGTCACCGTCAGCCAAGGCCTTGTCCAAAGGCTTGAGCAGCAACACCGCTCCGCCTTCGGCCCGCACATACCCATCGCCCGAGGCGTCAAAGGCCTTGCAGCGCCCATCGGCCGAAAGCATGGACGCCTTGGTGAAACCCACGAACGACGAGGGATGCAGCAGCAGACTGACTCCCCCCACGAGCGCGGTGGAGGCTTCCCCCAGACGCAGGCTGTTACAGGCGTGATGCAGCGCA
Organism: Desulfomicrobium apsheronum; assembly: GCF_900114115.1. NCBI lineage: Bacteria > Pseudomonadati > Thermodesulfobacteriota > Desulfovibrionia > Desulfovibrionales > Desulfomicrobiaceae > Desulfomicrobium > Desulfomicrobium apsheronum. The sequence continues at coordinate 18,235 of NZ_FORX01000005.1, forward strand.
ACCAGGGAAGAAGAGCATGCAGTGTCGATGGATAGGGAAGGACCATGAAGATCGAACACGTAGGAAAGCCGGTTGGCCGCAATGCTGGGAGCGTTGCCGGTCATAGAATGAGATGTCATCACCGCCATGTCATCCATACAGCGTGTTCCGTAGTCCATCCCAGAAATACCTACGTATACCGCGCAGTCGGAACCCGCCAATGAAGACGGTAACACCGCGGCATTCTCCATCGCTTCCCAAGCCAACTCAAGCAGCAATCGTTGTTGGGGATCTAGCATTCTGGCTTCGCGTGGAGAAATGCCGAAAAAAGTAGCATCGAACTCATCCACGCGAGAAAGCACGCCGGCAGAAAATGTGATGCTACGCCCCATTTCTGCACGGTCATTATGATGCAATTCTCCCAAGGCCCAACGATCTGAAGGAATGATGCCGACCAAGTCTGTACTACTTGTCAACGCACTCCAAAATCCTTCTTCATCGCATAAGTCACCTGGAAATCGAAATGCCAAACCAATAATTGCAATCTTTTGTTGCAAAAAAAGCTCCGAATTATAAAATACTGCAAAAAAATATAAAAAAATAAATATCACAATAGAGAAATTTTATTCTCCAATTGTGATATTTTTACTCAACAATAGAGTTGTTTTTCTAAATTATTATTTTAAATAATAAAATACAAAACAACTTTTTATTATAAGAAAAATAAAAAAATAAGTCAAATTTCGACTGGAACAGCAAAAATAAGGACTGATCCGCAACACACCGAATCGCCTATATGAATTTCTAAAATCTTGGCAACTAAAAAAAATGTATGACATTAATCAGAACTGTTGCTTTGGGATCGATATTCGGCAAAGTGTAATACATTCCTCGCTTTCCACTTCAACCCTGGCGAGGTTTTTCCCCGCTGCCCCTGCCGTGCACGCCAGAAGAGCTCCGGGCCCGCCGGAAATCACCTGGCCCTTTCAGCGGGCGCAATCTCAAGGACCTGCGTCGTTTCCAGAAGCAAGACGGCGTCCACTCCGCCGCAGCTGGATTTGCTGATCTGGTTGAGCCTGAACCTCAGTTCGTAGGTGCCCGGAGTGTTGAACACAAGCCGCGTCCGGGGATATCCCGTCTGAATGTCCGGCCTTTCCCCTTCCGGCCGCTTCATGACGTCGACGTTGATCGATGCGTACATGCCTTCAGGCACTTCGTAACCGCCCATTTCAAACGTGGCCACGAGCTGTGCGCCAACGATCAGGTCTCCGGAGATGGTCAGTCGGACATCCGCCCTGCCCTTGTCCTGCGACGGTGTCTCGGCCGCGAATGCGCCCCCGGCCAGGTGCAAGGCCGCCAAAAACAGCAAGATCTGAAAACCGCGCATGATTCCACCTCGAATTTTGAGTGTTGTCCAAGCTGCCTTGCTGATAGCCCATAAAAGAAATATGACAAGCCTATGGGTAGGCAATGGGTAGATGACACAAACAAAAAAGGATCGCATGAAAGCACAGGACTCCACCGGTTACCGGATTCTGCTTCGGCTGGCGGAAGCGCCCCATGACTATTTTCTGGAGCGCTGGTCCGTGCGCATGGAGGCTGCCGGATATCTGCAACACACCACGGCAAAACGCGTCGATTGCCTTGTCGCCCTGAAGGAGTTCATGCAGCCGCTCCTTGGACATATCGAGCGTCACGACATGCCCGAGGAATTCTCTGCGTTGCTGCGCTGCGACACGGGATGGGAACGCTTCCTGATCGAATCCGCCCGCCGTCACAGATCGCGCGGCATCACCTTCGACATGTTTCTCGGCTGCTTCAAGACATTCGTGTACAGCCTGCTCGACGTCATCGAACGGATGGACGCCCCATACAGCCACAAAGTGGAGGCGCGCAGGCTCGTCCGGCTCTACGGCGACGCCCTCGAAGTGCTCTATCTGCAGGACTGGATCCGGACGTTCCCCGAATTTTCAAGCAGCAGGCTCGACGAGATGAACAGGCTGCTGACCCTTGAGAAATGCCGCTTCGAGAATATTCTCAACGCCACGTCCGACCTCATGTTCGTGGTGGACGGCAATGGTCTGGTGGCCAACATCAATGCCGCGGTCAAGGCCGTGATGGAAGAGGCTTCGACGCTGAACCGCCCGATCTGGGACGTTCTTTCCCTCGAAGGCGCTTCCATTGGGGAGCTGCTGCGCTACTATCCGGTCGGCATCACCTGCGAACTGGCCCCGTTTGACGAAACCACCATCTACCGGATGCAGATTAACCCCATCAACTCCGTCAGCCTGGCCAGCGACCAGTACATCTTCGTCCTGACCAACATGACCGCCCAGGCCATGCAGCGCCAGACCCTGGAACGCATCGTCGATGAAAAGACCGAGGCGCTGCGCAGGGAAAAAGCGCAGCTTGAGGAAATGAACATTACGCTACGCAATGTCCTCAAAAGCGTCGGCAAGGAACACGAAGACCACGCCAGCAACCTGGCCGCCAAGGTCAACACGCTCGTCCTGCCCGCCCTGGATCGCATCGAATCGGAAAACGACGCCTCGATCCGCAAGGGCTACGTCACCGTCGTCAAGGACCAGCTGACGCGCCTTCTGCCCCGGGACCCCGGCGGCATGCCCCTGCTCCTCAAGCTCACGCAGACGGAGATGAAAGTCTGCCAGTTCATTCAATCCGGCCACTCCAACAAGGACATCGCCGATCTCATGAACCTCTCCGTCGAGACCATCCAGACCCACCGCAAGAACATCCGCCGCAAGCTCGGCCTGCTCGGAAAGAGCGTCAGCCTGTACGCCCATCTCAACACCATGGGCCTGCACGACTGACTGGGTAGATGAAACTACCCAACATATACCCTGAATCCCGCCTGTTTATCGTGGCAACGCGCACGTAATTGGTATAGGAAGGAAACAAAGAACCCTTTTTCCATTACCGAGGTGCGCCAGCATGAACGACGCAAGTATCGCCTGCATCGAAAGCCTGCGCGATTTCTTTTCCGCATCGAACGCCATGGAACTGGAGGATGCGGCCGTGCGCATCGCCGGAAGCGTCGATGCCGTCATTCCCCCCGACACGGACTGGACAGCGGTCGAGTATGAATTCAACCGTCTGTTCGTTGGCCCCGCCGCCGTTCCCGCCCCGTTGCATGCATCCGCGTATTGCGAATCCGACCGCGCCCTGATGGGCACGGCGGCCCTGGAGGCCCGCCGGTTATATCACCAACTCGGTCTGGCCGTGCCACGGGAGGGTGTCATCCCGGACGACCATCTGGCCTTTGAACTGGAGGCGATGATCGTCCTGAAAAGCGCTCTTGGCGCGGATGCCCCGCCCTCCGATGATGCCAAAGCCCTGCATGCCTGGTTCGTGCACGAGCACCTGGCCCGGTGGCTTGGGCCCTTCATCCTGGCGACAAGGGCCCATGCGTCCGCGGACGGGGTCACCGCGATGGCCGTGGACGCCCTGGCCGCGTGGTTCGACAAGGAACTCAACACAACTGCGGCGCCGCTTCCGGAATGACCGGGCAGGCGACGCGCGAGGAGGATTGCATGTCCCAAAAAACGAGAGCTCTCAGCAGGCGTCAATTCCTTAAAGGGATCTCCATGGCCGGAGCGGCCTCGCTGCTCCCCTTGAGGCTGCTGATGCCATATTCGGCCGAGGCCGCGACAGCGTTCAGGGAACAGGATTTCCAGATCTTCAGGAACGCCTGCCCCAGGAACTGCTACGACACCTGTTCCATCAAGACCTACGTCAAGGACGGGGTGGTCCAGTTCATTGAGGGCGCACAGGAGTCCACGTTCACCCAGGGCGGCCTGTGCGTGAAAGGCTATGCCTACCCGAGGCGCGTCTACAGCCCGGACAGGATCAAGTATCCCATGGTGCAGGACGGCCGTCGCACGGGCAACTGGCGCCGCGTTACGTGGGACGAGGCCATGGACCGCATCGCAGGCAAGATCCTTGAAATCAAGGAAAAGGACGGTTCCCTGCTGGGACTGGGCCTGACCAAGTATTCCGGCAATTTCGGCATCACCAACTACGGCGTCGAGGGCATGATGTCGTCGCTTGGCTATACGACCCGCTTTGTGGGCACGCCCTGCTGGCCGGCCGGCATCGACGCCCAGAACTACGACCTGGGCGACATGTGGTGCAACGATCCCGAGGACATGGTCAAATCGAGATATGTGATCATCTGGGGAGCCAATCCCGCGTGGTGTTCGGTGCACTCCATGAAATACGTGAACGAGGCCAAGCGGCGCGGAGCCAAGGTCGTCGTAATCGATCCCATCTTCACCCAGACCGCCGCCAAGGGCGATGTCTATTGGCAGCCCGAAGCGTCAAGCGACGGCGCGCTGGCGCTGGGCATGGCGCGCCACATTCTCGATCTGGGTCTGGTGGACAGCGATTTCGTGAACAACCACGCCAAGGGATTCGCCGAATTCGCCGCCTACCTGCGCGAAAACGTCACTGTGGAATGGGCGTCAGGCTTGAGCGGCATCCCCGCCGAGCAGATCAGGGAGGTGGCCGAAGAGTTTGCTAACGCCGATCCGGCCACGATCTGGATCGGCTACGGAATGCAGCGGCACACCAACGGCGGCGCTTCGGTCCGGGCCATCGACGCCCTCGTCGCCATGACCGGCAATGTCGGCAAGGAAGGCGGAGGGGCTCGTTACGGCCACCTGCGCACCTGGGGCTTCAACTACCACGCGCTGCTCCAGAAACAGCCCGAAGGCTCCCTGGGCTTTGTCGGAGCGGCAGGCCCCAAGGGCGAATTCGATTTCACCAAGGGCGAGGCCGCAAGCTTCACGGACCGCACCGTGAACATCAACAAGACGGCGCAGGCCATCCTGGACGCCAAGGACCCCGCTTTGAAGATGCTCTGGGTGTCGTGCAAGAATCCCTTCGCCCAGGACTTCGACCGACCCAAGCTTGAAAGAGCCTTCGACACGCTGGAAATGGTCGTTTCAGTGGAACAGTTCTTCACCGAGACGGTGAACAACTCGGACATCGTGCTGCCGGTGACCACGCTCTTCGAGGAGTGGACCGTCAACGCTTCCTACTGGCACTACTGGGTGGGCATCAACGAGCAGGCCATAAAACCCATGTACGAGACCAAATCGAATATCGAGATCGCCGCCCTGCTCTCCAAAAAGATGAACCAGCTCGCACCCGGCTCCTGCACATTCCCGCAGGACATCGACACCAGGGAGTGGCTGGAGAAGGAATTCAACCAGGGCATCTACGACTACCTGGGCATCAAGCACTGGACCGACCTGAAAAACGGTCCCGTCAAGGCCAAGCTCGCGTCCTCGGCCTCCTGGAGCGACAAGAAATTCGGCACGCCTTCCGGCCAGTACGAGTTTCACTCGGACCTGTGCCAGCAGAATGGCCACGACGCCCTGCCAAGATACAAGGAAGGACGCAAATCGTTTGACGAATTCAGACTGCTGACGCCGCATACGAAATTCGGCCTGCATTCGCAGTTTGTAAACCTCGACTGGATGCAGGAATACAACAAGGAGCCGTTTCTCTACATGCATCCCGATGACGCACGAGACAAGAAGATTGCCGATCTCGACATGATGCGTGTTTTCAACAAGGTTGGAGAGCTCAAAATAAAGGTCAAACTGACAAGCAACGTCGCCAAGAAGTCCTTGGTCATCTATGAAGCGTGGTTTGGACAGGGTAATGATTTCAATGTCCAGAATCTGGTGGATGATGAATCTGCGGACATGGGTGCATACAAGACCGGAGCCCCCGGCGTCGCCATTCATGGCCAGTTCGCCAATGTGGAACGGGTCTAAGGAGTGAATGCAATGAAGAAACAATATGCCTTTCTGGTCGATTCGGACAAATGCATCGGATGCTTCACATGCGCCATGGCCTGTCGCAACTATTACCATCAGGAAAAGGGCGTTGTGTGGCGGCACGTCTACCCGCTCAATGAAGAGATATACCCGCACCGGGAGCGGGCCTTCTTCTCGCTGGCCTGCAACCATTGCGAAAATCCGGCCTGCCTGAACGTCTGCCCGGTGGAAGCATACACCAAGCGCGAGGACGGGGTCGTCGTCCACCATCAGGAAAAATGCATCGGCTGCGGAAACTGCATCCGCTCATGTCCTTACGGCGCGCCGGTGTACAACCCCGTGGAAAAACGCGCGGAAAAATGCAGTTTCTGCCACGAACGGCTTGATGCGGGACTCTTGCCTGCCTGCGTGCAAAGCTGCCCGACAGGCGCGCTCAAACTGGTGGATCTGGCCACAATGGAACCCGGAAACCATGTCCAGTTCCCTCCCGGATTTCCGAAAAACGACAAGGTGAACTCCTCCACACGGTTCATCATGCCCAAAGTTCCGACAATGGTAAGGAGGTAGGCAGATGCAATCCATGGAATTACCACTGGTCCTCTTTACGGTGCTCTCGCAGGCCGCCATCGGCCTCGTTCTCATGAACGCCGTACGTCTTCACGCGGGCCCCGGCGGAGGCAACGACCGCAAGGAATGGACGCTGGCCGCGGCCTTGATGGGGGTGGGCATCGCGGCCTCCCTCTTTCACCTCGGTCATCCTCTTGAATCGTACCGCGCTCTTGCGCATCTTGAAAAGGCGTGGCTCAGCCGCGAGGTGCTCGCGGCGGGGATCTTTTTCGCGCTGGCGGCCCTTGCCGCGTTCACGGGACGTGAAAAAGGCTCGCCCGTGCTGGTCTGGGCGGCTGTCCTGGCCGGACTGTCGGCACTTTTGGCCTCGGGCATGACCTATGCCCCTCCCGCGCTGCCGGCGGTGAACAACGCCCTACCCACGGTCTTCTTCCTGATCTCCGCCGTGGTCCTTGGCGCCGGCTTCGCAAGCTGGTTCGCCGCGACGGGCAGCCAGCCATTGCTGGCGCGCATCCTGGTCACGGCCCTGGTTGTCGGTCTGGTCGTGCGTCTCACCGTCCCCTGCGCCTGGCTCTCCGGCTCGGAGATCATGCGCCAGACGGGCATGGCCTGGCTCGGCGCTCCGCTGTACTGGGCCCACATCGCGCTCATGGCGGCCTGCCTCGGCGTGCTCTGGAAGAAGCGCACAATCCCGGTCTGGCTCCCCATCCTGGCCCTGGCAGGCGAACTGGCGGGACGGGCGGTGTTCTTCTCCGAGACAATCCACACGGCCGTCAATATCGGCGCTCCCTACTGAAAAAAACCCCGGGAGCCGAACCACATGGTTCAGCTCCCGGGGTCCCTTCGCAGGCCATTTTTGAACGGCCTGCGAATTTAGAATTTTTCAACAGTCAGTCAGGAAGGGGACGACCTGCGCCCCCGATGGTCATCCTGGCTCAGCCGTGACAGATGACGCCGTCGCGCACCCGCACCAGGGTGTCGGCCCGGGCGGCGATGTCGGCGCTGTGCGTGACCAGGATGACGGTCTTGCCCTTTTGAACGAGATCTTCAAGCACGCCCAGCACCTCCGCCTCCGCCGCCGAGTCCAGATTTCCCGTGGGTTCGTCCATGAGCAGGACCGGAGGGTCGTTGGCCAGGGCCCGAGCGATGGCTACGCGCTGCTGCTGCCCCCCGGAGAGCTGCCCCGGCTTGGCATTTATCTTGTCCGAGAGCCCGACCAGCGCCAGCAGTTCCTCGGCCCGCTCTTTTTGCCGGGCCTCGGACGCGGCGGCCAGCATCAGGGCCGTCTCCACGTTTTCCCGAGCAGTGAGGCTCTGCAGAAGGTTGAAAAACTGGAACACGAACCCGATCTTGCGCGAGCGCAATGCAGCCAGCTCGCCGTCGCGAAGCTCGAACATGTCCTGCCCGTCGAGTTCGACCCGCCCGCTGCTGGGACGGTCCAGCCCCCCCAGAAGATGCATGAGCGTCGATTTGCCGTGCCCCGAGGGGCCGACGATGCAGGTCAGCCCGCCACGCGCGATTTCAAGGTCCACGCCGCGCAGGGCCTGGGTCAGGCTTGCGCCCTGGCCATAGGTCTTGGTCAGGCCCTGGGCCTTAATGATTGAATCATTCATAGCTGATGGCCTCCACCGGTGAAAGTCTGGATGCGCGCCAGGCGGGATAGAGCCCGGAGAGCATGGCGATGAGCGTCGAAAAGAGCACGGCCCCGGCCAGCATGAGCGGATCGACCCCGCCCTGTGCGCCCTTGACGAAAGACGATGCCGCGTTCTGGCTGATGAGCGGGGTCGCGAGCATGGACGCCACCAGGCCCAGCGCGGCCCCGCCGATGCCGCCCAGCAGTCCGTAGATCCCGGATTCGAGCAGGAAGAGGCGAAAGATCGTCCCTCTGGTCGCGCCCATGGCCTGCAGAATGCCGATCTCGCGCTTGCGCTCGTAGGTCGCGGTCATCATGGTGTTGACGATCCCGAAGGCCGCCGCCAGCACGGCCACCGCCGCGATGAGCTGCAGGGTCACGCTCACCGTGCCCACGATGGACAGGACCGAGGCCAGCATCTGCTTGTCCGAGACCACGCCCAGGCTCACCACTTCCTTGATCTTGAGAGCATAGGCATCGACCTCTTCCAGGCGGTCCACCCGCACCGCCACGTACGAGACGCGGTCCTTCTGATCGTACAGCGTCTGCGCCACCGGCAGGGGCAGGAACACGGTCAGGTCGTCCTTGCCTCCCGTCTCTTCCAGCACTCCGAGCACCGGCAATTGCGTCCCCCGGATGGTCACTTCCGCGCCAGGTTGCAGAGCGAACTGCCCGGCCACGACCGAGCCGAGCAACGCTCCGTGCTCGTCAGGGGCTTCGAAATAACGTCCGTCCGCGACACGCCAGCCCTTGAACGGCAGGGACTCGCCGGTCGGAACGCCCAGCACGGATACCGGACGGTTCTGGATGGCCGAACGCTCGGCCAGGAACGGGATGGCCGTCATACCGGGGATTGCGCGGATGGCCGTGACCTCTTCTGCGGTGATGGTGGTCGGCAGCTGTTCACCGGTCAGGATCGAGACCTGCTCGAAGGCGCAGCTGCCCTTGGGAGTGACGACCAGGTTAGCGCCCAGGGCGGCGGATTCCTTTTTGATCTGCGCCGTGAGGCTTCCGCCCAGCGCCACGAAGGTGACAAAAGAAGCCATGCCTATGACGATGCCCAGCAGGGTGAAGACGAACCGTCCCCGGCGGCGGACGATGTTCTTGAAGACGAGTTTGGTCGGGGTCATTTAAAGGCCTCCAGATTGTGCCGCGCCAGAATCTGCACCCTTTCCGCCTTGAACAGGTAGCCCGACGCATCCTTGACCATAACTCCTGTGACCCTGACTTCATCGCCAATGACGGGCCGCGTGTCGCCGAGCCTGACCGGAAGGAGAACCTTGGTGCAGCCCGGGCTTGCACACTTCAATTCGCCCAGGTCCATGATGCCCATGACGTTTGGATCCGAACTGGAATAGGCATAGGCGATCCCGATAACATCCATGGTTCCGCTGAAGGCGCCGGGATCGGACACCACCTGCCCCACACCCAGAGGCGGACTGATTTTTTCACAGCCCGTGACAAACAGGGCCATGCCGACCAGAAAAATCCCGCAAAACATGACAATGCGCATGAATTCACTCCTGAAAAGAAAATGGGATATGATCGCCGAAATGCGACACTACGCGCACCGGCGGCTTCAAAAAAAAGAATCGGGGCAGGATCAGATAAATTCAGGAGGGAATTCGGCGGCGCGCAGGAACGGGTCCGGTGCAGCCAGATCTAGCCGCCACTCGAAACGGCTCGCGGTGCGGCTGACGGTCACGGGAAAGCCCTGCTCGGGCAGAAACGAAAGAAAGCCGGAAATCATCCCGCAGACCGAATCGGCACACTCCGTCGTCGCAGTGGCAGGCTCCGGGGAGCAGTCCTCGCTGCAGCAGGCCTTTTCCAGCCCGTGCAGGAAAACCACAGTGGACACGGAAACGGACATGAGCATGAGCGCAAGCAGCGGCACCATGGCTACACCAAGGAGGCGGCCTTGAAACATGCTTCGATGCCTGTGTTGATTCATGGATTCACGTCGCGAATCAGTTGGCGGGGTTGCCCAGTGGCGCGAGGAGCTTCTGGCCGCCGCCGGTGCCCGGTGCCTGACCGGTCATCTCACGCAGGATGTCCGCGATGGGCGTGCCGTTGGCGTTCACGGCCCGTGGATTGACACGCACCAGATCCTGCCAGGCCGCGATGGCACCTTCCTTGTCGCCGAGGTCGTAGAGCAGCACGATGCCGGTGTTCATGCGCGCCGTCTCATGCCCGGGGTCCACGGCGATGGCCTTGGCGAAGGCGTCCAGGGCCTTCTGGAATTCGCCCAAAGAGCGATGCATGACGCCCATGTCCGTCAGCACGTTGGGGTTGCCCGGACTGATCTCAAGAGACCGGCTGTAGGCCTCGACGGACTTGGCGGGCTGGCCCGTGTCGAAGTAGAGGTTGCCAAGAGTGATCCAGGCGTTCACGTCCTGCGGGTTCAGGGCCACGCGGTCGGAATAGATCTTGATCTGGCCAAGCATGTCATTGCCCTGGGACTGGACCGGGGCGGAACCCTGCCCCTTGGTGGAGTGGAAGGCCGTGCTGAAGGCCACGCCAATGAGCGCCCCGGCCATCAGGATCACGATTCCGTAAACCAGGGCATTGTTTTTTTTGCCGACCTGCTGTTTTGCCGATGATTTCGCCATGCATTCTCCTTGTCTGCAATTTTGGCCCGGATTCGGGCGGCTACGAACCGGACCATCCGGAACGCAGCAGGGCCCAAGCAAGCATCGGACCATCCAAAGACACCGCCGCTACCGAATATCTGCCGGGAAAAATTCAGGAATAACGAAATTCTGCACCGCAAGTGCACGAACATGCACTCAAATCTGCACATCCGGCATGACTGCGGGAGCCAGGTCAGTGCGTCCCTGCCAGACGGCAATCGGTTCGACAGACAGTACGTGTTGAGATAGAGTTTTTGCAGCAGAGGCGCATCACGCCGTAATCCCCGGGAATATCGGAGCCCCAATGTACCTGACCGCCATGACCCATCGGGACGAACTTTTCGACCTGCCCTGCCCACGATTCAGAGCCCTTCCCCCGCAACCCCGGGCAGCGCAACGCCCGTTACCTCCCCGTTTGGATCATTTGACGAATAGCTCCATCCATTTTTTGAAGCTACGTCAGGAATGACCATCCAGGCTCACACCGAAAAAAATCCGTAAAACAAGACAGATGTTTCGGAAACAAATGATGATTTTCTTGAACAATCGCCTGATAGCATCTATAAAACGTTGCAATATGTCAGGTCAGACGCCGATCGGCCACTGTCATCGCGGTCGCTGATACCACGATGCGCCAAAGCACCTGACGCGTAGTTCCATTGCATCCGCATAAAATACGCCACCCTTGGCGCGGTGACCACAAATGCAGAACAACAACCCAAAGCGCCCCCGTTCCGGCAGGTTTTTCGATGACATGAGGCTGGCCGAAAATTTCGGTTCCATCCGCTTCCGGCTCGTGGTGCTCGTCGGCATCGGTCTTTTTGTCATGATTGTCGGCGCCATGGCGCTCACTTCCATGTCCATGATCAAAAAGCGGGTTGTCCACGACATCGAAAGAACCCTGCGCTCCAGCCTGCGCATCGCCAGCAATTCCTTTGAACTCTGGGTGAACCAGCGCTCGGCCCAGACCGGACAGCTCGGACACGCCCCGGAACTCGGAAACATCACGCAAGCGCTGGCGCGAATCGAGCCCAGGGGCGACATGCTCCTGGCGTGCTTGGCCCAGCAGGAAGCGAGAAACTTTTTTTCATCCGCGCACATGTTTCCCTGCAGCGGCTTCGCCATCGTCAGCCTCGACTCAGTGACCCTCGCGTCGAGCGACACGACCGAGGTGGGCGCAAAACCGGCATTCCTCGCCAACGCCCCGGACGTCATGAAGAAAATACTTGAAGGGCAAACCCAGGTCATCTTTCCACGGCTTCCCGAAGACGGCGCAATTAGGTCCGAAGCGCTGGAGATTCTCTTCGCCGGACCGGTCATCAGCCTTGACGGCAGGGTGCTCGCGGCCCTCTTTCTGCGCCTGACCCCCGGAGCCGATCTGACGGCATCGATGTTCGACACGGCCGATGATTCTTCCCTGGAGGCGTTCGCCTTCAACGATCAAGGACTGCTCATGACCGGCAGCCGCTTCAACAGTCGGCTGCGCGGCAGCGGCCTGCCCGGGGAAGACGGGCAAGGCGTCCTGACGAGCGTGCTTCGTGATCCGGACCAGAATCAGATCGTCCCGAATCCGGCAAGTTCCATCAACTCAGCGGCCCTGGCAAAATCAGCGGCCGGAGCCATTCGTCTTGGCCAGGCACTTTCCGGGACACCCGGCGAGAACACGGAATCCGTCATCGAATCCGACGTCACCGGCTACAAAAGCTACCGGGACGCAAAGGTCTTCGGGGCCTGGCTCTGGAATCACAGGCTGAATCTGGGAATGGCTGCCGAAATCGACATGGACGAGGCCCTGCACGACTTTCATTTCTTAAGGGCCTCGGCCTTCGGCATACTCGGCATCACGCTCTTTCTCGCCGCAGGTTCGACTCTGCTGGTCCTGGGCATTGGCCAACGCACCAGCAGGACCTGGGCAAAGGTCAGGGACGACCTCGAGGACATCGTCGAGGAGCGCACGGCCGAACTGAAGGCCGGCGAGGAGCAGTTGCGGGCCATCATCGACAATCTCCCGAGCATGGTCATCCTGAAAGTCAGGGACGGCCGCCATCTCATGATCAACGCCTGCTACGAGCAGGCCACCGGGTTTTCCGCCGAAACGGTCCTTGGGCGCAGGAACGACGAATTCATGCAGCGCGAAGTCGCCGAGAGAATCATGGCCGAGGACCGGACAGTCCTCGAATCCGGCAGGCCCGGCCAATTCGAGAAACAGGTCCCGCATCCCGACGGCACCCAGCACATCTATCTGACCACCAAGGTGCCTCTGCACGATGAACAAGGGGCCCCGTTTGCCCTCATCGTCCTGGCCACGGACATCACCACGTGCAAAAAGCTTGAAAGAGAGGCCCTGGAAGCCAAGGTACACGCCGAGGAGGCCACCAGAGTCAAATCGGACTTTCTGGCCAACATGAGCCATGAGATCCGCACTCCCATGAACGCCATCCTCGGCATGAGCCATCTGGCGCTGCAGACCGACCTGACTCCCAAGCAGCGGGACTACCTGTCCAAGATCGACGGCGCTTCCAAGGCCCTGCTGCGCATAATCAACGACATCCTCGACTTCTCCAGGATCGAGGCCGGAAAACTCGACATCGAGAACACTGAATTCAACCTGGACGATGTCGTCGACAACCTGGCCGCAATGCTGGTCGTCAAGGTCGAGGAAAAGGGCCTTGAGTTGCTCTTTCGCATTGACCCCAAGATCCCGCGCTGCCTCGTGGGCGACCCTCTGCGCCTGGGTCAGATTCTGCTCAACCTCACCGACAATGCCGTCAAATTCACCGAGCAGGGTGAAATCGTCGTGGCCGCGACGCTCCTCGAAAAGAGCGCCGACAACGCGCTCATCCGCTTCAGCGTGCAGGACTCGGGCATTGGACTATCAAGCGAGCAGCAGGAAAAGCTTTTCCAGCCCTTCACCCAGGCCGACACCTCCACGACCCGCAAATTCGGCGGAACCGGCTTAGGGTTGGCCATCAGCAAACGCCTGGCCAGTCTCATGGGCGGAGACATCGGCGTGGACAGCGCGCCGGACCGTGGAAGCACCTTCTGGTTCACCATCCGGACCGGCCTGCACGACAGGGAAAAAGCGCCCTGGCGAATGCCGGTCGACGATCTCAAGGACATGCGCAAGAAGCCGGCTACCGGCCGTGGCGTAAGTCGCGAGAAAATCCGGGGAGCGCGCATCCTGTTGGCCGAGGACAATGTCATAAGTCAGCAGGTCGCCCGCGAAATCCTGGAAGGCGAAGGTCTGGAGGTCATCGTTGCCGGAGACGGGCGCGAGGCCGTGCGGCTCGCCACGGAGCAGCGCTTCGACCTGATCCTCATGGACATCCAGATGCCCGGAATGGACGGCTTCGAAGCCACGGCGCGGCTGCGGGCCATGCCTGAATTCAAGGACATGCCCATTTTGGGCATGACGAACCACGCCATGGCCAAGGACAGACGCAAAAGTCTGGACATGGGCATGAACGACCACATCACCAAGCCCTTCGACCCCGCAGAGCTCTTCTCGGCCCTGACGCGCTGGATCGATCCCGCGCGCTTGGAGTCCGGACGGCACGAAGAAGCGGACCGGAAAGATCGCCAAGGCACCCATGAATGACCATCGGCGCCCTGGACACCTGGAGGCTCGATGTATCTGACCGCCATGACCCATCGGGACGAACTTTTCGACCTGACCATGCGCTGGATGAATGACGATTTCCATGCTGACGACGGGGAAATCCTGACCCGAATTTTCGTCTACGAAAGCGCCATTTCAGCCCTGGTCATCGAACGCGTACTGCTTTTGCTCGGCAGATTCTGGAACACCGAACTGCGCGCGGAGCGGATTCGCTTCAAGCACGAACTGCGCGACCGCATCATCGCCCGGCTTGGTGTCCAAACCCCCCGCATGGCCGAACTTGCAGAAAAATTCCACAACAATCCTAAATACTTCTTTCCGTTCCTGCCCATAGACGGCCTGGTCGTCACCGACAATTCCGCCCGGCTGCTGGCCTTGGGGCGCATCAAGCGGATGGCCCGCGTCGCCGAAAAGGTCTCGTTTCGACTGGTGGAAGCCCTCTTCAAGGAGATCCAGGCCCAGGCGCGATTCCTCGCGCAGCAGCGGGCAACACAGGCCGGAGTGCCACTGGACGAATTCGTGAGCTCCGACGAGGCCATGCAAAACGATTTCGTGCAGGCCGAGGAAGCGCTGGCGCGCAGCTTCAGAGACAGAAAAATCCACATAGGGCCTGACGCCCTGACCATAAACGACATTCTCGGCTTCAAGATCATCGCTCCGCAAAAAATGCTGGACCGCCTTCCGCTCATGCTCACAGACGAACCGGGAATGCGCATCACGGAGATCCAAAAACACAGCGGCAACTACAACGCCGTCAATCTGCTTCTGGACCTTGAGCTGCCTCCCGTGCACGAACTCACTGCCCGTCTGCGCGGCATGAACTGGGACATCGCAGGCAAACGCGGCCTGAACCCAGACGACATACGGAAGAATATCGAAAGCTACGTAAGCCAGGGGGCGGGCTCGGTCACGATCGAACTCATCCTGACCACCCCGGAAGAGCTGATGGAAGCGGAATTTGGGCGTTCCATCCACGAACTTCGCGTGCTGCGTCTGCGACAAAGGCAGGAATACCAAGGCCCTCTTGGACAGAACGCGGGCTACCTCATCGAATATATGCTCGCTCTGGCATCGTCGCCCACAATCCGCGTTCCGGAGATACCCATCAAGATTTATGGTCGCTATCTGCCCGAAGAGATCTCGGCCTTGAAACGCAGCCTGTACGGCAGCCCCGTCGAGGACGGCCTGCTCGGCACATTCTGTCTGCACGAGGGTTGCCTGGAACAATTCTTCCCGCCGGGGACGCTGGTCGAAGAGGCATGATTTTTCGCACGCAGGTACGATGCACGGCATCCAAAATGCTTACCGACGCGGTTGCACTGCATTCATGAGCGCGGCCCTTCCCGACTCAAGGCTTCGAAGCCCGCGATGACATCGAAAAGCTCCGCGTCGATCCCGGCCTGGCGCAGGCGGTGGAAAGCCCCGGACATGTCGGCCAGCAGTTCCTCGATGTTCTTCTCCGCCCGCTGCATGGCCGCCAGGCGGCTCGCGTTCTCTCCGGCCAGGGATTCGGCGCAGGCCCGGAAAAGGGACACGAAAACATATTCACGCACCAATGCGCGCAGAGTGCGCTCTGGATCGCCCGCTATCTCCGGCAGGCTTTTTGTGGGCCAGGCCATACTGTCGTAGCGCTGCCGCCACCCCCTATCCAGGGGCAGCAGCTGCAGGTGACGGGGAACACACTGCGTGCTGGCGTTTTGGCAGTTATGAAAAAGATGCACCTGCGCGTCATAGCCGAGCCGGGACTCGATTTCGGCCAGGATGCGCCCAATGAGCGGGGTGATGGCCTCCACCGTGTTCGGCGCCGGGAACAGCCCGGCGACATCCAGATCCGCCTCCTGCAGAAAACCCTGAACCCGCTCGCCCATAGCCCAGACAACGGGAGTCTGCGGCAGATCCGCCAGAAATTTTTGGGCCTGTTCGGCCACGGCCTCGTTGAACTGCCCCACCAGGCCTTGGTCCGAGCCGAGCACGATCACGCCCATCGCCCTTCCGCCACCGGCCCTGCCTTCCGCATTGGCGGCAAGCTGTCGCCCCGCTTCGCGCAGCGCCAGACCCAGCCCCAGATTCACGCTTTGGGCGTACTCCTCCAGGGCTTGGACCGCCTGCTCGTAGCGGACGATATTGGACGAAGCCATGGCCTTCATGGCCCGGACCACGGAATGCAGGTCGCCGGCACTGCGAATTTTGCGGCGCAGACCTACAGCGGTTTCGCTCATGACTGGGTCAGCCCCGCGTCGAGTAGCGCCTGCCGGGCCATGCGGACCAGAGTGGTCCGGTCATCATCCGCCAGACCTTCATGCTCCAGACGCTCCAGCATGGTCCCGGATACCGAAGTCACAGCCTGACGCACGGCCTGCTCGGCTTCGGCCATGCGCAAAAGCGGGACAGCGCGGAACAGCCCAGAGGTCAGGGCCAGAAGTACGGCCAGCTGCTCCGGCAAGGGCACAGGGGCGAACTCCGGTTGCCGCAGGCAGGCCCGAAGACGCCGTCCATGCTCCAAGGTTTCGAGGCTGGCGTCATCGAGGCGCGCCCCGAAACGGGCAAAAGTCTCCAATTCCTCGAACTGGGCGTAGGCCAGCTTCAGGTCCCCGGCCACCGCGCGGTAAGCTGCGCGCTGGGCCTTTCCGCCTACCCGCGAGACCGACGTGCCGACATCCACGGCCGGCAGCACGCCCAGATGAAACAGCGTGGGCGAGAGGCTGATCTGCCCGTCGGTGATGGAGATAAGGTTGGTGGGAATGTAGGCGGCCATATTCTGGGCCTCGGTCTCGATGACGGGCAGGGCCGTGAGGGACCCGCCCCCGCGTTCCGGACGCAGGTGCGTGGCCCGCTCCAGCAGCCGCGAATGGATGTAGAAGATGTCGCCGGGAAAGGCCTCGCGCCCCGGAGGCCTGCGCAGCAGCAGGGACAGTTCGCGGTAGGACCGGGCGTGATGGGTCAGGTCGTCGTAGACGATGAGCACGTCGCGGCCCTGTTCCATGAAGTGCTCGGCAATGCTGGTGGCCGCGTAGGGCGCGATGTAGGACATGCCCGGCGGATCGCCGCCTTCGGCCACGACCACCACCGTGTAGCGCATGGCCCCCTTTTCCTTCAGCATGGCCACTGCCTTGGCCGTGGCCGCGGCGCGCTGCCCAATGGTGCAATAGACGCAGACGACGTTCTTGTCGTGCTGGTTCAGGATGGCGTCGAGGGCGATGGCCGACTTGCCGGTCTGGCGATCGCCAAGGATCAGCTCGCGCTGACCGCGTCCGATGGGGATGAGAGCATCGACGACCTTGATGCCGGTCAAGAGCGGCTCGGTCACCGGTGCGCGATCCATGATGGGCGGAGCCGGACGTTCGATGGGCAGGCGCTTTTCGCTTACCAGCGGCCCCTGGTTGTCCAGGGGGAGACCGAGCGGGTCGATGACCCGTCCCAGTAGCAAGTCGCCCACGGGCACGTCCATGACCCGCCCCGTACGCTCCACTGTGTCGCCCGCGCGCAGGTGCCCGTGATCGCCAAGGAGCACCACGCCGATCTCGTCTGCGTCCAGGTTGAAGGCGATGCCGAAAATCCGTCCCGGAAAGGCCAGCATCTCCTCGAATTCAACGCCGGGCAGCCCCGACACCCGCGCAATGCCCGGAGAGACGCTGATGATATTGCCGATCTCCCGCGCATCGTGCGTCGGGACAAAATCCTCGCGAGCCTTGCGCAGATTCCGAAAGGTCCTGTCCAGGGTGCCGGCGAGGGAACAGGTCATGCGCCCCTCCCATCGTCTGCGGGAGCGGCAGCTTCGGATGCGGAAAACAGCTCGTCCATGCTCTTTTGCATCCGGGTCAGATATTCCTCTATGCTCCAGGAAATCTTGCGGTTTCCGGTCAGGATCTCGACGCCGCCGATGAGGTCCGGATCGATTTCAAAGTGCACCTTTGCGCTCCCCTCCAGGACTTCCTCCAGGGCTGAACGCACTGTGGCCCTGCTTTCTTCGGACAACTCAAAAGCGCTGCGCACCCGCAGCGGTCCGGACTTGGCATCGGCAATCAGATCGGAGCGCGAAGGCTCGTCCATGGAGCGAACCCGGTCCGCGAAGACCTGGCCGGCGCGCTCGTCGAAGCTCGCCCCTGCCAGGTCGGACAGGGTCTTGCGGGCAATGGCATAGGTTTCCTCCCGCGTGCGCCGTGCTATCTCATCAAGCAGGCAGTCCCGGTCCCGCTTCAGGGCCTCGCCCTGCCTTACGCGCTCGGCTTCGGCATCCTCCCGCGCCTGGCCCAGGAGCTTCTGTCGTTCGTCTCTGGCTTCATTCCTGGCCGTTTCCAGAAACTCCTCGCGGGTGTCTTCCAATGCCTTTTTTTGACGCTTAAATTCCTCCCGCTCCCGGGCGGCTTCGGCCTGCATCCGCTCGCCATCGGCCAGCTCCTTGACGATGCGCTCCTCGCGGGCGTCGATGGCGCCAAGGATCGGCTTGTACAGAAAGCGCTTCATGAGCCACACCAGGACGAGAAAATTGACGACCTGCGCGCCGACGGTGAACCAGTCGATGAGCATGGCTACTGCCCCGCTGCCTGCCCGACGGCATGGGTCCAGAACGGATTGGCGAAGAGCAGGATCATGGAGAGCACAAAGCAGTAGATGGCCGTGGACTCGATCATGGCCACGCCGACAAAAAGGGTGCGGGTGATGGTCATGGAGGCGTCGGGCTGCTGCGCCAGGGCGGTCAAGGCCTGGGCCACGGCCCGCCCCTCGCCCAGGGCCGGACCCAGGCAGCCGATACCCGTGGTCAGGCCGGCGGTGATGATGGAGGCTACGGCGATGAGGGTCATGCTGTCCATGTTCTCTCCTTTGTGATCATTTGGTTGGCTCCCTGCGGGCCGAGATGGTGGTGGCGGCCGCGATGTAGACCGTGGCCAGGATGAAGAAAATATAGGCCTGGATCATGCCGGTCAGGAGCCCAAGCGCGGTCATGACGATGGGGAAAAAGAACGGGGTGACCAGCAGCAGGATGGCCGCGATCATGGCCCCGCTCATCATGTTGCCGAAAAGGCGCACGGCCAGGGCCATGGTGCGGGAAAGCTCGCCGATGACATTGAAAGGCAGCATGAACGGGGTCGGCTGGGCATAGGAGGCCAGATAACGACGCACTCCCTTTTTTCGGATGCCGTACAGCGGCACGGCCACGAACACGCACAGGGCCAGGGCCGCGGTGGTGGACAGCGAAGCCGTGGGCGCGGCATAGCCGGGGATGACGGAGCACAAGGCGGCCAGGGCCACGAAAAGAAAAAGAGTGGCCAGAAAATCCAGATACTCCCTGGAGCGGACGATACCCACTTCACGAATCTGCTTGTCCAGGGCCGTAACCACGATTTCGAGCAGATTCTGCCAGCGCGAGCGATCATCATTTCTGGACAGTCGGCGAGTGATCAGTATCGCCGCCAGGGTCATGGCCAGCATGAGTGCCCAGGTGAAGACGATGGTGGCGTTTATCTTCACAAATCCGTACTGCCACAGAAGTATGGCATCCGGGCTGATACGCATCACTTCCCTCCGTTCATGCAGCTTTTGGTCAGCCGCGTTGCAGCCATACGCGCCATGATGAACCCGAGCAGACAGGCCGCCAGGCGCTCCCAGCGCCCGTCGCCGACCAGGTAGAACCCGCCCAGAGTGACGCCGGTACGAACCACAAAACTTCCCATGAACCAGGCTGCGGAATGGCTTGAGGCCAAGGCCCTGCGGGTAGTCCACCACAGGCCTCCGAAAAAGAAGGCTCCTAGACAAAGGCCGGCGGCAAGGGCCAGCGCGAAATCGCTAAATATCATCGTCTTCCTGTTCCTCGCGGATGGCCCGGTCCTCTTTGGCCACCCAGTACCAGGCGTTCCAGCAGCCCAGGGCCAGGCCTGCCACGAGCAGGGCCAGGGTCCAGGACCGTCCGCCCGGGTAATTCCGGTCCAACCACAAACCCATAAACACACCCAGGAGAGTCGGGATGCTCACCGACCAACCGATGATTCCCATCATCCCGAGCCCGAACCAAACCTCGCTCCCGGCCCGTTTTTTGGCCCGCAGCTTGCGCCTGGCCCGCACATCGACTTCGCGCTCCAGATCCGGCTTTTGCGGATTTTCGTGACTAGTCACGGTAAAACCCGGCCATGCGGCGGATCAAGCCGCTTTCCATTCTCACCAGGGCCCGGCGAACCTCCTGCTCCTCTTCGTCCAGATGCATGAATTCCTCTTCCACAGCCCGGCGCAACTGCCCCAGATCCTGCCCGGCGATGGCGTTGCGTACGCAGACCACGACATCATACCCGGTCTTGGTCAGCACGCCTTCGTCCACGGCGACGTAGACCTCCTGCGTCTGCGCTGTTTCGTAAACCAGGATGCCGGGGCAAAGCGCGGCCACGCAATCCCTCCGCCGGGGCAGAATCCCGAAGGAGCCGTCGCGGCTCTCGGCCACGATGCGCAAAGCCCTCACATCTTCAAATACCCTGAACGGGAGCAGAATCCTAAGGCGCATTTCCATCACGGTCCTCCTGCTCCTTGCTCCGGGCGGCTTTTTCCTTGGCCTGATCCACTGCGCCGATCATGTACAGGGCGCTCTCGGGATAGTCCTTGAACTCGTCGTCAAGAATGCGCTCGCACCCTTCGAGCGCCGCATCCAGGGAAACGAAAGCGCCCGGAAGCCCGGTGAACTGCTCGGTGGTAAAAAAGGGCTGGGTCAAAAAACGCTCCAGCCGCCGCGCGCGATTGACCACAAGGCGATCCTCCTGCGCGAGCTGCTCCAGACCGAGCATGGCGATGATGTCTTTCAAGTCCTCGTATTGAGCCAAGGTTTGGCGAACCTGGCGGGCGACAGAGTAATGGCGCTGGCCGACAACACCCGGCGTGGCCATCTTGGAATTGGATTCAAGCGGATCCACGGCCGGATAGAAACCTTCGCCGGCCCGTTTGCGCGAGAGGACGATGGAGGCCGAAAGATGGGAAAAGGTGTGCACTGCGGCGGGGTCGGTGAAATCGTCGGCCGGGACATAGACGGCCTGGATGGAGGTGATGCTGCCGGTGTCGGTGTTGGCGATGCGCTCCTGCAGCTGGGACAGCTCCGTGCCCATGGACGGCTGGTAGCCCAGGCGGGACGGCATCTGGCCCATCATGCCCGAAATTTCCGACCCGGCCTGGATGAAACGGAAAATATTGTCGATGAGCAGGAGCACGTCGCGGCGTTCGTCGTCGCGAAAGTACTCAGCCATGGTCAGGGCCGCATGGCAGACGCGGAAACGGCTACCCGGCGGCTCGTTCATCTGCCCGAAGACCATTACCATGTTCGGCAGGACCCCGGCATCCTTCATCTCGCGGTACAGCTCCTCGCCCTCACGACAGCGCTCGCCGATGCCGCAAAACAGGCTGACGCCCTCGTGATGCCCGATCATGTTGTGGATCATTTCGGTCAAGAGGACGGTCTTGCCGACCCCCGCCCCGCCAAAAAGCCCGGCCTTGCCGCCCCGCTCCAAAGGCAGCAGCACGTCGATGACCTTGATCCCGGTCTCGAAGACCTCCGTCCTTGTAGAGCGCCGCGACAGGGTTGGAGGAGGATTGTGAACGCTGCGCAGGGAAACGTCGCGCACCTCACCTTCCTGGTCCAGAGCATTTCCGAAAACGTCGAACATGCGCGAAAGCAATCCGGGCCCCACAGGCGCCATCAAGGGACCGCCCGCATCCTGAACTGCCATGCCCCGTGCCAGGCCCTGGGTCGGAGTCAGGGCGATGCCACGCACATGCTCTTCGTCGAGGTGGGACATGACCTCGATGACGATGCGCCCGTCCTTCCCCGCTCGCAAAATGTTCCGAATGGCGGGCAGGCCGGAGGTGAAAGAAACATCGACGACACTTCCGCGCACGGCGGTGACCAAGCCCATGTTTTGGGGATTGCCGGACAGATCCTCGGCCAGGGATCGATCTTCCGGCGAATCAGGGATACCAGACGAGATGACCATGACCACTTATTCCCTCTTCACTGGGCAGGGTCAAGCCCCTTGGGGGGCCGGCCGGGCGAGCCTTATTCTTGCCCGCGCCCGGCCCGAAACACAAGCCACAACCCGGCCAGCACGCATGGCACGCTGAGCCACTGCCCGACGGTCATAAAAAAGCCCGCTTCATAGGCGGCCTGGGGCGTCTTGAAATATTCGAGAACAAAACGGGCGGCAAACACCAGCATCAGAAACAGTCCGGAAAGCAACCCCGCACGGCGACGCAAGGCGGCCTCCCGCCAGGTCAGGAAGAGCACGATGAAAATGATGAGATAGGCAGCGGCTTCGTAAAGCTGCACGGGATGACGCGCAAGATCGTCGACCCGCTCGAAAATAACGGCCCAGGGCACGATGGTTGGCACGCCGACTATCTCGGAGTTCATGAAATTTCCGATGCGAATAAACGCGCCGCCCAGCGCTGCAGGGACGGCGATTCGGTCCAGCAGCCACCAGAAGCGCATGCCGCTACGACGGGCATACACGCCCACGGCCACAAGAATCCCGATCACGCCGCCGTGACTGGCCAGCCCGCCTTCCCATATCTTGAGGATCAGCAGCGGGCTCGACAGGTAATAGACCGGATCGTAGAGCAGGCAGTGCCCGAGTCTCGCGCCGACAAGAGCGCCGACGACCACAAAACCCAGCAGGGAATCCAGGTCGCCTGTGGAGCGCCCCTCCCGTGCGAACATGCGCCCCATGATCTGCAATCCGACGATGAAGGCTGCCGCGAAAAAAATTCCGTACCAATGGATGGACAGAGGGCCAATGGACACGGCGATGGGGTCGGCGTTCCAGTAGATCATGAAAAAAAGTCCTCCCAGGGATAAAGTTTCGACAAATTCGAATCGTTTCGCAAAAACCCGGCGTCATCCCCAGACGGAACCGTAGAGAATCCCGGAAAACGTGGCCATGACGATGACCAGACCAACAAAAACAACCGTCTTCTTCACACCCATGATGCTATTTATGACCAGCATGTTGGGCAGGCTGAGCGCCGGTCCGGCCAACAGCAGGGCCAGGGCCGGGCCCTTGCCCATGCCGGAACCGATGAGGCCTTGCAGAATGGGCACCTCGGTCAGGGTGGCGAAGTACATGAAAGCCCCTGCAAAGGAGGCGAAGAAGTTGGCCATGAACGAATTGCCGCCCACGGCGCTGGCCACCCACTCCGAAGGAATGAGGCCTTCGTTGCCGACACGGCCCAGCAAGGCTCCTGCGATGAGCACGCCAAAAAGAAGCAACGGCAGGATCTGCTTGGCAAAACCCCAGGACGAGGAGAACCAGTCCCCGACCTCGCCTTCATCCGTGCTGGTGAAAGCGGACAGGCCGATGACCCCGGCCGTGAAGGCCAAAAGCGGCTGGCCGGGAAAGAACACTGCCAAAAGGATTACCGGAACGGCGGCTGTGCCCACTTTCCAAGGCTTCACATCGAACCAGCGCACGAGCATGATGCCCAAGGCCACCGAGAAAGCCGAGGTCAGCATCCACTTGGCCCCGAAAATGGCGGCCCACAGTCCGGAATCCGTCTGGGGAGCGCCCCAGTTGGCGAAAACCAGAATGGCGACCATGGATGCGAAATAGAGGGCGTTCTGCCACAGGGGGCGTTTCACTTCCTCCTCTATCTGCGCCATCTGAATGACCTGCCGCTCGGCCTCCTCCTTGCGGAAGAAAAAGTGCATCAAAAGGCCGATGATCACGCTGAAAACGATGGCTCCCACGGCGCGGGCGATGCCCATTTCAGGCCCCAGGATGCGAGCCGTCATGACGATGGCCAGAACGTTGATGGCCGGGCCGGAATAGAGGAACGCGCAGGCCGGTCCAAGGCCTGCGCCCATGCGGTAGATGCCCGCGAAAAGCGGCAGCACCGTGCAGGAGCACACGGCCAGGATGGTGCCCGAGACGGCGGCTACACCGTAGGCCAAGACCTTGTTGGCCTTGGCGCCGAGGTACTTCATGACCGCACCCTGGCTGACGAAGACCGAGATGGCTCCGGCGATGAAGAATGCCGGAATCAGGCACAGCAGCACGTGTTCCTGAGCGTACCATTTGACGAGATGAAAGGCTTCGAGGACGGCATTGTCAAAACGCGGCAAACCCACGGGCAGGTAAAAGCAGGCCAGAAAAACCGCGACGATGACCGCCAGGGGCTTCCACTCTTCTCTCCAGTTCATGATCAACCTCTACTTGAGTTTTGGCCGGGCAGCCTGGCCGGTCATTGATAATTGTTCCATGGCGCGCGTCGAAAGTACGGCCTCCACGCAATGCATGAAATTCAGGACGCACGGGACCTTGAGGGTGTAATACACCTGCTTGCCCCTTTTCTCGTCCTGCACGATGCCTGCCTGCTTGAGCACGGTCAGGTGCTTGGACACGGTGGAAAAATCCGCGTCGATGAGTTCCGCGAATTCGCAGACACACTTTTCCCCGGATTCCAGATGCTCGACCATCCACAGGCGGGTCGGGTGAGCCAGCGCCTTGAGCACAGCGGCCTTGGCCTCGAAAAACTTTCTGTCTTCAGCTTTCATGGTAGCTCCTTCATTTGCACAAGTGACCAAATATGCATGTGTCAGCATTTCGTCAAGAGCTGGAGACCAATCTTACCGAGTTGCCTTGAGGTTATCCAGGGAAGGAAAAAAGACGGAAAAAAATTGACGCGACCAACACTTGGCAATATTGCCAATTAAAAAAGGAGACGCACATGCTCGTGCACCTGCACCCGACCAGGGAAGATTTCGAGGCTCGAGCCTCGGTCATGAAGGCCCTGGCGCACCCGACCCGCCTCATGATGATCGAGGAGCTCTCGCGTGGCGAACGCTGCGTCCGCGAGCTGCGTGACCTGGCCGACCGCGATCTGTCTACGGTTTCCAAGCATCTCTCGATCCTGAAGGACGCAGGTATAGTGGAGGACGACAAGCGGGGTAAACAGGTTTTCTATCGTCTGCGCGTGCCGTGTGTCCTGCATTTCTTTCATTGCCTGGACTCGGTGCTCACGGCCCGGGACAGGCTGGCAGGCCGTTGAAAAACGGCGATCTGCTGCGTCAGCGAAAAAAACCAGACCGCTTATGTATGCGCGATACACCGCACGTCCTGGTTTTTTTCGCTTCCTTGCATCACACCTTTTTTGAACGGCCTGCAAATTTTGAATTTTCAAGGCAGTTCAGGCAAAACTGATTCTTGGCCGTCAGGCCAATCGTAACATCAACTGTTCAAGGAGCTGTCATGAAAAAAGTTCACGTCATGGGCCCAGGCTGCCCCAAATGCACCGAAACCTTCAAGATCGTTGAAGCGGCCATTGCCGAAACCGGCGTGGAAGCCAGCCTCGAAAAAGTCACGGACTTCACCGAGATCTCAAAGTTCGGCGTGTTCACCACCCCCGCCGTAGCCGTGGACGGCACGGTCAAGGTCATGGGCAAGGTGCCCAAGAAGGCCGACGTGGTGGCCTGGCTGACCGCCTAGCCCTTTTCGGCTACGGCGCCATCATGCCTTCCCGACAGATTTCGGGCAGAAAGCTCCGCCACGGATAACTTGGTTCCTTATCCCGCATCTTCTTCTTTCTTCGAGGTTTGCTGCATGAAAATTCTTCGCCTTTTTCTCGCCATCGCATTCCTGGCCACGGCTTCGTCGGCCCTGGCCTCGCCTTCTTCGCTCATTTCCGGCGACCCGCAGGAAGTGCCCATCAAGGGCATGGTCACCATGGTCGACGTCGGGGCCAAGGCCTGCATTCCGTGCAAGATGATGATCCCGGTCATCGAGTCCCTGTCCGAGGAGTACGAAGGGCGGGCCGCCATCGTTTTCATCGACGTCTGGAAGAACCCGGACGAGACCCCGAAATTCGGCCTTCGCGCCATCCCGACCCAGATTTTCTATGACAAGGACGGCAAGGAAGTCATGCGCCACGAAGGATACTTTTCCAAAGAGGAGATCATCAAGGTTCTGACCAAGCTCGGAGTGGAATAATGGACCAGTTTCTGATCCTTATCCACGAGTGGATGGGGTCCGGCGTGGGCCTGGCGGCGCTGGGCTGTTTTCTATGGGGCGTGGTCAGCGTGCTCTTCAGTCCATGCCACCTGGCTTCCATCCCCCTCATCGTCGGCTACGTGGCCGGTCAGGACAGGCTGGTAGAAGGACGGCAGGCCGCGCTGTATGCAGGCCTTTTCACCTTCGGGCTTTTTCTGACCATCGCAGCCATCGGCGTGATCTGCGCCCTGCTCGGCCGCATGCTCGGCGACGTTGGCCCATACTGGACCATCGTCGTCGGGCTCATTCTGTTGTGGGTGGCCATGGACATGCTGGGCATCGCCAAATGCTCCATGGGCGGAAACCTCATGGGTCGATTCAAACTGCGCGGCATGGGCGGAGCCTTCGTGCTGGGCCTGGCCTACGGAGTCCTGTCGGGTTCCTGCACCTTCGGTTTCATCGCGCCAATCCTGGCCGTCATCACGGTGCAGGAAAAGATCGCGACCGGCATTCTGCTCATCATCCTCTTCGGCCTTGGGCACTGCATCCCCATCGTCATCGCCGGCAGCTCCACCGCCCTGGTGCGCCGCCTCATGGCCAACGCCTCCTGGCAACGCGGCGGCACGGCCTTCCGGCGCCTGGCCGGAATTCTCATTGGCCTCATGGGCATCTACTTCATCGCCCGGCCGTTTCTGCCAGCCTGAACATCCTGGCGTTAAAAGATCTTGTCTTTCATCGGGCAAGATCTTTTTTTCGCGTTGACATATCCACCTATACGGATATGAATATCTTATGTTTACACCCAATTCGACGGCCCAACGCCTGGCTTCCACTCTCGCCACGACGCTGGCATCCAACAAAGTTATCCTTTTGATCCAAAAGAATAGCTCCTTCCTCAGACCTTCATTTTATCTATCCGCTGCTGTGTCGTTGCCGCACACGCAACGCTCTTCAAAAACACAGATTCAATACACAGTTCCCGAATCCATTTTTTTCGTATATGGGCCTTGCTATCCCTCGTCATCAAAATCAGAGGAGGATTTTCAACGCTCAACAAGCATAATCTCCCGCCATCGAACCCCAGCGCAACTCAACGGAGGAGAATACAATGAGGATCTTGCCCAAGGAAGACTTGCTGATGCGCATGCAGCGCGATCTCGCCCGCTCCCTGGCCGGCGATCATGCGTCCATCAAATGGGCCATGGTCATCGACCTGGCAAAATGCGTGGGCTGCCATGCCTGCACCGTGGCCTGCGTGGCCGAGAACAAACTTCCTCCCGGCGTGGTCTATCGCCCGGTGACAGAAGAGGAGATCGGCACCTACCCCAACGTCCGCCGCAGGTTCGTGCCCCGGCCCTGTCTGCAGTGTCAGAATCCACCCTGCGTCAAGGTCTGTCCGGTCACGGCCACCTACAAGGACGCCCAGGGTATCACCGTCATGGACTACGACCGCTGCATCGGCTGCCGCTACTGTCTGGTGGCCTGCCCCTACGCGGCCAGAACCTCGGATTTCGGCGAGTGGTACACCAAGGGCACTCCCGAAGAACCGGGCAAGATCGTTGGCAAGTCTCTGTGTTCAGAGAGCTACGAGCTGCATCCTGCCAAGGAATACGGTAAAGACTGGCCCGAGAGGAGACGCAGTTCACCCATCGGCAACGCCCGCAAATGCCATTTCTGCAAGCACCGCCTGGCCGAGGGCATGCTCCCCGCCTGCGTGACCACCTGCATCGGCCGCGCCACCTTTTTCGGCAACCGCAATGACCCGGAAAGCCTCGTCTCGGAACTCCTGGCCGACCCGCGGGTCTTTGTTCTCAAGCCGGAACTGAGCACCAAACCAGCCGTGTACTACCTGAAGTAAGGAGGACCCATGAAATACAAATACTTCATCCCGCTCCTCATCCTGGCTCTGGTCGGCCTGGCCGCCGGAGCCGTCGGGCTGGTGGACAGATTCCAGCACGGCCTGAACCCCACTGCCCTGGGCTCCTACATCCCCTGGGGTCTGTGGGTCGCCTTCTACCTGCTGTTCCTTGGCCTGTCCGCCGGGGCGTTCCTGGTGACCATCATGACCTATTTTCTGGGCATGAAACAGTTTGAACGCATTGGCCCGCTCTCGGCCTTCGTGGTCCTGGTGGCGCTCATCTGCGAGGTACAGTTCATCCTGCTCGATCTGGGCCAGTGGCACCGTGCCCTTTACCAGTTCTTCCTCACCCCCAGCTTCACCTCGATGCTGACATGGATGTTCGTGCTCTTCAACGCCATGCTCGTCATCTACGCCCTGAAGACCTTCTTCCTCATCCGTGGCGATCTGGTGCGCTGGTCCAGGGATCCTGAAAAGGGGGGCCTGCGCGGGCTCTACGGCCTGCTGGCATTCGGCAAGCCGGAATACACCAGTGCCGACCGCGAAAAAGACATGCACAAGGTGCACGTACTGGCCAAGATCAGTCTGCCCGTGGGCCTCATCTTCTATGGCACCAACGGCGCATTCTTCGCGGTGCTGCTCGGCCGGCCGGTCTGGAACAGCGCCATGACTCCGCTCCTGTTCGTGGTCGCGGCCCTGCTCTCCGGCGGCGCGCTCATCGCCTTCCTGACCTACATATTCCGCCAGAAGGATCCGCTGAACCCCTACGGACTCTGCTATGAGGACCGCATCTGCCTCGATCTGGGCAAGGTCATCCTCTTTCTTCTGATCGTCTTTCTGGCGCTCGAAGGCATGCAGTTCTTCGTCGGCTACCAGACCGCCACCATCGCCGTGCTCACCAGCCTCGACCTCATCGTCAAGGGCCCGCACTGGTGGGTGTTCTGGATCGTGCACATCCTGATCGGCAGCCTTATCCCGCTGCTGCTCCTCGTCTTCCGCGCTGGCGACGTGAAATCCGTGGCCCTGGCCTGTTTCCTGATCTTCATCACTTTCGCGGCGGTGCGCTACAACTTCGTCATCCCTGACCTGGCCGTGTACAAGCTCGAAGGCCTGGAAGCCACCTTCGCCCATCCGCGCCTGCGCACCGACTATGTGCCCAACCTGAACGAATGGCTGGTCAGCCTGTGGATCATCTCCACTGGCCTGGTGGTCATGCTCCTGGGTACGCGCTTTTTGCCCATCGTCACCGAGAACGGAGGTACCGACCATGCCTAGCAAGGCCATCAAGAACCCCACTGCCCCGGCTGCGAGGGGTGTGGATCGCAGAGACTTCCTCAAATACTCTGCACTCATCGGAGGCTCCGTGGCTGCCTGTGGGGCCATAGGCCCTTTCCTCGGCACGGCGAAAGAAGCCGACGCTGCCATCCTGGGCAACTCGGCCTACACTCACCACATACCCGAGAACCAGCTCTACTCCTGCTGTCAGCAGTGCAACACCAACTGCGGCATCAAGGTCAAGCTGCGCGACGGTGTGATCGAGAAAATAGAGGGCAACCCCTTCAACCCCTGGAACATGACGCCGCAGATTCCGGAAAACACGCCCATAGCCGAGGCGGCCCTGATCGAAGGATCCCTCTGTCCCAAAGGCCATTCGGGCATCCAGACCCTGTATGACCCTTATCGCATCGTGCAGGTCCTGAAGCGCACGGGCAAACGCGGCGAGAACAAGTGGAAGACCCTTCCCTTCGATCAGGCCGTGCAGGAGATCGTGAACGGCGGAGACCTCTTCGGAGAAGGCCTGGTGGAAGGCCTCAAAGACATTGTCACCTTGCGCGACCCGAAGATCGCCGCGGCTCTGGCTGACGACGCAAAACTCGTGGCCGGGAAGAAGCTGACCATCGAGGAATTCAAGACCAAACACGCAGACAACCTGCATCACCTGATCGATCCCGACCACCCGGACCTGGGGCCCAAAAACAACCAGTTCTGCTTCAACTGGGGGCGCATCAAGAACGGACGCGGCGACCTGATCAAGGACTTCTTCAGCAAAGCCTGCGGATCCGTGAACTACCACGGCCACACCACGGTCTGCCAGGGCTCCCTGTACTTCTCGGGCAGGGCCATGAGCGACCAGTTCAACGAGGGCAAGTTCACCGGCGGCAGCAAGTTCTACTGGCAGGCGGACACGGGCAACGCCGAGTTCTGCATCTTTGTCGGCGCCAACCCCTTCGAGGCCAACTACGGGCCGCCCCTGCGCGTGCAGAAGATCACGGAAGGCACTGTCGACGGACGCATGAAGATCGCGGTCATCGACCCGCGCTGCTCCAAGACCGCCTCGCGGGCCTGGAAATGGCTGCCCGTGGAACCGGTCAACGGCGTCCCGGCCATCGCCATGGCCCTCATCCAGTGGATCATCGACAACAAGCGCTATGACGCCCGCTATCTGGCCAACGCCAACAAGGGCGCGTCAAAGAAGGATGGCGAACCGACCTGGAGCCAGGCCGCCTGGCTGGTCAGGATCGGCGATGACGGCACACCCGGCAAATACCTGCGCGGCTCGGACCTGGGTCTGGAAAAGGAGATCCGGCCGACCAAGAAGGATGGCGAGTGGGAATTCGACGCCTTCGCGACCCTGTTTGAAGGCCAGCCCGTGTTCTTCGATCCCAATGACGAGACCAACCCCGTGGAAGGCGAGCTATTCGTCGACACGACGCTGGAAAACGGTATCCGGGTGAAGAGCGTGCTGCAGATCATCATGGAAGAGGCCAAAGCCAAATCTATCGAGGAGTGGTGCACCATTGCTGGCGTGAACGAGGGCGACGTGATCGAAATCGCCAAGGAGTTCACCAGTCACGGCAAGAAGGCCGTGGCCGATCTGCACCGTGGCGTATCCCAGCACACGGGCGGATTCTACAACGTCTGCGCCTGGTACTTGGTCAACTGCCTCATCGGCAACATCGGCTGGCAGGGCGGGCTATGTAAGGCCACGACACACAACTACAAAGGCGACCGCCCGGGCAAGCCCTTTGACATGACTAAGCAGTACAAGGGCGGGATCAAGAACTTTGGCATTAACATCATCCGTCACAGCGCGGTCTACGACAAAACCACCCTGTTCGAAGGCTTTCCGGCCAAGCGCACCTGGTACCCCTTCTCCACGGACATCTACCAGGAAGTCATCCCCAGCATCGGGGACATGTACCCCTATCAGGTCAAGGCCCTGCTCCTGTACATGGGCGCTCCCAACTATTCCCTGCCCTCGGGGCACACGCTGGCCGAGATCCTGACCGAGACCAAGAAGCTGCCACTCTTCATTGCCTCTGACATCGTCATCGGCGAGACGAGCATGTACGCGGACTACATATTCCCCGACACCACCTACTTGGAACGCTGGGAATTCCCCGGCGCGCACCCCTCGGTAGCGCCAAAGGTCTTCCCCATTCGCCAGCCCGTTGTGGCACCGCTCACGCCAAACGTGACGGTCTTCGGGGAAGAGATGCCCATGAACATGGAGTCCATGATCCTCGCCTTTGCTGAAAAGCTCGGTGTTCCAGGCTACGGGGAAGATGTCTTCGGACCGGGCAAACCCATGAAGCGCGAGGAGGACATGTACCTGCGCATGGTCGCCAACGTGGCCTTCGGCGACAAGGAAGACGGCTCCGACAAAGTGCCCGCCGCCGACGCCGAGGAGATCCGCATCTTCGTGGAGTCCAGGCGGCACCTGCCGGGGACGGTCTTCGACGCGGATCGCTGGAAGGCCATCGTCGGCGAGGAACTCTGGCCCCATGTGGTCTACGTGCTGAACCGAGGCGGCCGCTTCCAGGGCTATGCCGAGGCCTACAAGAACGAACAGCTGGTCAACGCCTACAACAAGATGGTCGGCCTTTACTTTGAAAATATGGTCACCACCAAGCACTCCATGACCGGCAAGCCCTTCGTGCCTCACGCGGCTTTCATGCCCGGCCCCACGGACTGCGCAGGCAACCTCATCGACGACCGGGCGGCAGGCTTCGACATGACGCTCATCACCTACAAATTCATCACCCAGACCAAGAGCCGGACCATCGGCAATTATTGGCTCAACGCCGTCTACCCGGAGAACTTCGTAGAGATCTCCACCAGTGATGCCCGACGCATGGACCTCCAAAATGGCGACATGGTGCGCGTTGTTTCCGCCACCAATCCTGAAGGCGTCTGGGATCTGGGCAACGGTACCAAGGTGCCCATGATCGGCAAGGTCAAGGCCCTGGAGGGCATCCGACCCGGCGTAGTCGCCTTCTCCCTTGGCCATGGACACTGGGCCCAGGGCTCCATACCGTTCGAGATCGACGGCAAGACCATCACCATGGATGCGCGGCGCGCCAAGGGATTCCATGCCAACGCGGCCATGCGCGTGGACCCCATCCTCGGCAACACGACCTTGAGCGACGTGGTCGGCGGCAGCGCCGTCTTCTACCAAAGCCAGGTTAAGCTGGTTAAGGAGTAACTCTCCTCCCTCCCCCTTCCGGCGGCGGAAGCGAAGCTTCGCTTCCGCCGCCATTCATTACGTTCCAGATACATACTCTAAAGAAGAAGTTGACATATTTGCCCATGCGGATATGTTCACTCTCTAGAGCGCACCGCTGCGGCGCTCAAAGCCCAGGCCGAGGAGGAGTCATCCCTGCAAAAGAACAAGCTTGAAGCTCTGAAGACGGAACTTCC
The DNA here is from genome assembly GCF_900114115.1 of Desulfomicrobium apsheronum. Classification (NCBI taxonomy): domain Bacteria; kingdom Pseudomonadati; phylum Thermodesulfobacteriota; class Desulfovibrionia; order Desulfovibrionales; family Desulfomicrobiaceae; genus Desulfomicrobium; species Desulfomicrobium apsheronum. Next base: position 50,980 of record NZ_FORX01000005.1, read on the forward strand.
TCTCAAAAGTGTCTGCGCAGATGACGATAAAAGTTAATTTTTGTTCCGCGACGCCAAGATGTCACTTTCCGGTGACGGACTTGGCCCACAGTCCCGGAAAGGGAACTGGGCTACCATAAAAAAAACCGGACCATCGCTTTAAGGAGACATTCGCCCATGACGAAAGAAACCACCGCCGGAATCAGCTTTTTCGAAAAGAACCTGACGCTCTGGGTTGCCCTTTGCATGGTCGCAGGAGTGCTCATCGGAAAATTCCTCCCTGCCGTCCCGGCATTCCTGAGCAAGTTCGAATACGCCAAGGTCTCCATACCCATTGCGGTGCTGATCTGGTTCATGATCTACCCCATGATGATGAAGGTCGATTTTGCCAGCGTAAAAAACGTGGGCAAAAATCCGAGTGGCCTCTACCTGACCTGGATTGTGAACTGGCTGATCAAACCCTTTTCCATGTTCGCCATCGCGGGATTTTTCTTTTTCGTGGTCTTTGCGCCCTTCATAGAGCCCGAACTGGCCCGAGAGTACTTGGCCGGGGCCATCCTGCTCGGCGCCGCTCCGTGCACAGCCATGGTCTTCGTCTGGAGTCATCTGACCCGGGGCAACCCGGCCTATACAGTGGTCCAGGTGGCTACCAACGATCTCATCATCCTGGTGGCCTTCACCCCCATCGTGGCCTTCCTGCTTGGAGTGAGCGGCGTGACCATTCCCTGGAACACCCTGCTCCTGTCCGTGGTGCTATTTGTGGTCATTCCCCTGGCCGGAGGCGTGCTGACCCGCAAGCATGTCATCAAAAGCAAGGGGCTGGATTACTTTAATAACACCTTCATCCCCAAGTTCAACAATGCCACCATCGTCGGCCTGCTCCTGACCTTGGTGCTCATCTTCTCCTTCCAGGGCGAGGTCATTCTCGGCAACCCGCTGCACATCCTGCTCATCGCCATCCCGCTCATCATCCAAACCGTGCTCATCTTCTTCATCGCCTACCTGGGCGCAAGAAAGATGAAACTCTGCCACAGCATCGCCGCCCCGGCGGGAATGATCGGCGCGTCCAATTTCTTCGAGCTGGCCGTGGCCGTGGCCATCACTCTTTTCGGTGCCTCATCCCCGGTGGTTCTGGCCACCATCGTCGGTGTACTGGTGGAAGTTCCGGTCATGCTGGCGCTGGTCAAATACGCCAACCGCACCACAAGCTGGTTCCCGGACCTGCGGGCCTGACGGCCATCATCGCACGGATGCATCAACAAAAACTCCATAAACAATTTCCGGGCGGCTTCTCACGAAACCGCCCGGAAATTTTTCATCTGCCCAGCCAGACTTTGAACCTGATTTCCGATCTTATCAATTCACGCCATGCAATTGCTCCATGGTGCGGGCCACTGCGCTCAGGCTGAAGTTGCTGAGCATATGCACGGGTTTCTTGAATTTCTTGCCCAGGCTCTTGACCTTCAGGCACGCGCCGTGGCTGTTGCAGTTGACCGGGCAGAGGACCAGATCCGCCCGCTGCACGCTGCTTTCGAGCCCCTTGCCCCCTGATTTCATGTGTCCGGCGTGGTATTCGAAGACGCCACCGCGCTCCTCGATCAGCCTGCGATAGGACTTCTCCATGCGCTCGATGCCACCGACGATGAGCACCCGCTTCTTGCAGAGGTCGTAGGAGGGACAGCTCGGGCTGCATTTTCCGCCCTTGCAGTCTCCGTCCATACAGGACGTTGGAACCCGCTCCTCCGCCTGGTGGGACATAAAAGTTCGGGACCGGGAAAGGCCGGAGTTCCCGGAACGCAGGACGGCGCCTTCCTTTTCCGCGACTGACATCTTCATCCAAAACCCCCCTCGCTTCGCGCATCACCCTACTGCCGGATACGGCACCAAATTGATGCGTCACGCATGCTTTTTTTCCAAACGGAGCGCCTGACTGCAAATGATCCTGAGCCACGGCGTTATGCCTGAGGCCTGTTCTTTCAAATTAGACATATCTAATAAATTAACACCCACCTATCCCGTTGGATTCAGCCTTGTCAACAATCAACAGTGCATGTTCCGGCAAAAAATCACAAAAGCGACGCAAACATAAAATTTAACATGACTAATGAAATTCCCTGCAAATCGTCTTCATTCCTGCGCGTGATCCGTGAACACCACCGCGTCCTTCAAACAGGTCAAAAGCCTGGCCGGACAGGCTGATACCGGCATCGAGGCGTCGCCAAACTTCCTGAACGCCTCGCGCTTTGCCTCGCCGGTGATAAGAAGCACTCCGGTCTGCGCGGTGAGCATGAGCGACAGGGACGAACTCATCCGTTCCGGAGGCGGCTTTGGCGAGTCGTCCATAACGATGAAACCGTGATGCGGATCGGTCACGGAGTGATGGTCCGGAAACAGGGCCCCGACGTGACCGTCCTCGCCGGAACTGAGCAGGATGATGTCGTAGCGGAATCCCAGTCGCGCAAGCACGTCCTCGTAAGCCAGTGTTCCGCGATCTGGAACGGTCGTGTCCAGAATGAAGGGGTGGGCGTTTTCCGGAGATATTCCGCCTTCACGCGCCAGCGGGGTGATGAGATGATCCCGGAGCAGCTTGAAATTGCTGTCGGGATGATCGATTGGGACAAGTCTCTCGTCAATGATGAAGAAATGAACCCGGTTCCAATCGAGCGACTCCGTGCGCATCGTGTCAAAAACCTTCACAACGCTCCTCCCGCCGGGCACCGCGATGTTCACGGTGGCATGCACGGCCAGGGCATCCCGAAGCTTTTGGCAAAGGTGCCGGGCAGCCCGCTGCAGGAGCAGATCGGTATCCTTTTCTTTTATTATCGTGAGCATGAACTGTGTCCTTTCAAAACAAATTCAAGCCAAAAAGCGGCTATCGAACCTCTCTCGAATCCTGAACCATTTTGGAGCGTCGCGTCTGCGGAAAAATCGCAATCGCCGATGATCCAGCGTACTTAATAACCCGTATCAGTTCAAAATAACAAGAGGAGTTGTTCCCAGCAAAGGTCTGACATACTGCGACCGGCATGAAACCGGTCAACAACATTCACGACAATCTGTTCAGATATACCATGAGCCACAGCAATGTGGCCGCCGACTTTTTGCGCCATTACCTGCCTTCGGAAGTGACCGACAATTTGCGCCTCGACACCCTGGCCATCGCCAAGGATACCTTTGTGGACACGGATCAGCGGGAGCACTATTCGGACCTGCTTTACACGGTCCTCCTGAAAGGAGGCACCTCGGCGTTCGTCTATTTCCTGTTTGAGCACAAAAGCCGGCCCGACCGTTTCGTTGCGCTCCAGGTTCTACGCTACATGGTCGAAATCTGGGAACTGCACCGCAAGCAGCAGAAAAAATCAAAGACCCTGCCGCTCATCATCCCCATCGTCGTCTATCATGGCAAAAATGCTCAAAAAGCATCAAGACTTGCCGATTTGATCGAACTTCCGGACATGAAGTGCAACGCCTACGTGCCGCACTTCGACCTCGCGTTTTACGATTTTTCGCCTGCATCCGATGAAAAAATCAAGGGAGCCATCACCCTGCGC